>DATFVT010000072.1:0-10780 GCA_035260105.1 Acidimicrobiia bacterium | reverse complement strand
CGGGTTCATCGCGGGATGAGGGAGCGCCGGGTCGACGAGCACGAGCGCGCGCACGAGATCGGGACGGCGGGCGGCGAGCCCGATGCCGAGCGCGCCGCCCATCGAGTTGCCGGCGACGATCGACGGGCCCCACCGTTCGAGGAGAGATCGGAGAACGCGGCCGTGCGTCCCGAGCGTGGCGCGCCGGCCGCGGGGCACGCGGGTGAGGCCGAACCCCGGCAGGTCGACGGCGGTGACCGTCGCGTGCAGGCGGTCCGCCAACCCGGGCGCGCTCGGCTCCCAGCTGATCGTGTGCCCGCCGAGGCCGTGGACGAGCAGCACGTGCGCGTCGCCGTCGCCCCACCGCACGGCCTGCACGTTGAAGCCGTCTGCGTCGACCTGGAGCTCCTGCCCGGCCCCGGTCATCAGGAGCGCTCCCGTCCGAGCGCCGTGAGCAGGTCCTCGTGCAGCTCCATCCAGACCGTGTGGTACGAATCGACTCGCGGCGACGTGAACCAGTCGCGCTCGCCGTCGACGACGCGCCGCCGCGCTGATCGCAGGCGCTCCCGGTACGGCGCGAACCGGGGCACGGCGCCGCCCAGCCTCCCCAGTAGCGGTCCCGTCCGCTCGTCGGCGGTTGTGAGGCGGTCGATCACCGACCAGTCGTAGGCGGCATCGCCGTGGTCGTTGAGCGCGCCGCCCGGCCGCACCTGCCAGTCGGTGCACAGCTGCAACACCTCGCGGTTCAGCGGCTCGAACGACTCGTACACGCCGGCGCACTCCGCCTCCTCGCGCGAGCCGGGCTCGAGTCGCGTCCGTTCGCGTAGTTCGCGCAGGCGCGCCGCGCGCTCGTTCCCGCCTGTCATGGAGAGAGGATCGCGCAGCGGGCACGGGCGTGTGGAAAGCTCCGACCTCGTGGGGGACCAGGTCGTCGGGCGGGGAACGCGGGTGTTCGAAGCGGCGCCGGTGCAAGGCGAATGGCGGCGGCTCGAGGACCCCGACGACGTCCTGGACCTCATGGACACGTCGGCGACGGGGATCGTGGCGTGTGTGGTCGACGCCGGCGCGACGTTCCTGGCTCCGGTGTTCGACGACCTCACCGCGGTCGTCTGCCTGTCCGGGACGCCGGTGAGCCACATCGGGATCGTGAGCCGGGAGTACCGGGTGCCCTGCATCATGGGCACGACGCTCGACGCCGAGCCCGCCGCCGGCGACCACGTCGAGGTCGACTGCAGCGGCGAGGACGGGATTCTCCGGAAGGCTTGATGGACAGGAGCGCGGTCAACCGCTTGATCGAATACCACGGGGCGATCTCGCGGGCGATGACGGCCGAGCGGACGGCGCTCGAGTCGGCGCTCATCCCCGTCACCGCGTACATCCTCATCGCCTGCATCGAGTGCTACCGGCGGTATCCCGAGATGATGCGCGAGATCGAGGCCGCCGCCTCGCCCGAGGAGCTCGGGGCGGCGGGACGCACCCCGGGCAGTCAGATCGACGCCGTCCACCTGTGGTCGATCGCGAACTTCCCGCTGCTCGGCCGCCAGGTGCTGGCGCCGTTCGGGCTCGTCGACCTCGATCGCGACGTCCCCGCCATCGCGACCGTGCTCGACTTCTGGCGACGAGCCGCCGCCTCGTTCCGCGCCGACGGCGAGCTCCAGGCGTGGGACGCCGGGCTGGTCGTGCCTCGGTACGGCCCCGACGTCGTCGACATGCTCGTCGCCGGGTCCCGGCCGCTCGCCGACGAGGAGCGCGCCGACCTGATCGGCCTGAACCGGGTCCTGACGACGTTCCTCTTCCTCCTCTACTTCGACACCCGCGCCGGCTACCAGGACACCGGCCCGTATCCCCTGCCCGACGGTCGGGTGCTGCTGGTGCGCGACTTCAACCGCTTCGGCGTGAGCCACTTCCCGTGGAGCCGCGACGTGTGCTCGGGGCTCCCGTACTCCAACCTCACGTTCGCGCTCGTGCTCGACGGCGGCGTGCGCGTCACCGCCAACGACTGGGGCACGTCGATCACCGACCCGCCCGACTACTTCGCTCACCTGTCGGCGGCGGGTGTGTTCACGGCCGACGGCGGCGCGCTCGAACCGGTCGGCCCCGGCGAGCTCGCCTCCGTCACGTCCGCCGTCAAGGACGCGCAACGGCAGCTCTACCGGCGCATCGCCGCCATGGAGCGCCGCGAGAAGATCGACGCCGGCGCGTACGTGTACTTCACGTTCCTCCGGCCGTTCGCCGAGACCGCCGGCATCGACGACCGCCTCGACTGGACCATTCCCCGCGACAGCCTCGACGTGTACGAGGGACTGGCGACGCTCGAGAAGATGCCGGACGTCGAGAGCGACGACTCGATCCCGTACTACACCCCGGTGCCCGAGGCGGAGGTGCAGCAGTGATCGGAGGCGGACGATGATCAAGAGCACACCGGCCGACGAAGGTCACCACGAGCCCGACGCCGGCCTGTACTGGAACGAGTCGTGGTACTTCGACTTCTCGCGCGCCGACGGCACGGGCGGGTACGTCCGTCTCGGGCTGTACCCGAACCAGCAGGTTGCGTGGTACTGGGCGTACCTCGTGTCGCCCGCGCTCGGCCTGGTCGTCGTGCGCGACCACGAGGTGCCGCTGCCCCGGGGCAAGGCGCTCGAGATCAGGGCGGACAGCCTGTGGGCCGAGTTCGTGTGCGAGACGCCGATGGAGCACTGGGGCCTCGGACTCGAGGCGTTCGGCGTGCGGCTCGACGAGCCCGGCGACGCCTACCGGGGCGAGATCGGCGAGCGCGTCCCCGTCGGACTCGACCTCGAGTGGGAGGCGGCGTCGCCGGTCTACGACTACCCGTACCCCGAGGAGCACCCCGGGGCGCACTACGAGCACGCCGGCGTCGTGCACGGCGAGCTGCTCGTCGGCCAGGAGCGCATCGACTTCGAGGGCCGGGGAGAGCGCGACCACTCGTGGGGCGATCGTGACTGGTGGGTCTGGGGCTGGCACTGGACGTCGTTCCAGGTCGGCACCGGCTTCGCGGCCAACGTGGTGAAGGCCGACGAGCTCGACACCGCGTGGGGCTACGTGTGGGCGGGGGAGACGCGACCGGTGGAGCACATGCTGCTCGAGACGCGTCTCGGCGCCGACGACGTTCCCACCGCCGCCCGCTACGTGATCGACCACGAGTTGGAGGTCGACGTCGAGGTGCTGGCGGCGGCGCCCGTCCCGTTGATCGCGCCGGACGGGCGCACGTCGCGGTTCCCGCGCGCGCTCTGCTCGTACACGACCAGCCGCGGCAGCGGCACGGGCTGGTGCGAGTGGCTCCAGGTCGGCTTGCCCGTCGAGGGGCGATAACTCCCCGGGGCCCGACGCCGACGGCACGCGAGACTGGGCCCATGTTCCGCGGGCAGGTCGTCGCCATCTACACCGCACCCGACAAGGGCGCCCCGATGGAATCCCGCGACCACGTCCGAGCCGTCGCCGGTGTCGGCCTCGACGGCGACCGCTACGCCGGCGGCGCCGGCAAGTACACGGACCAGGCCGCCGACGGCAAGCGAGCGGTGACGCTGATCGAGCGGGAGGCCGTCGCCGCCGCGGGGCGCGAGTACGACGTCGAGATCGGGGAGCACGAGACGCGGCGCAACGTCGTCACCGAGGGCGTTCCCCTCAACCACCTCGTCGGGCGGACGTTCCGGGTCGGGGACGTCACGCTGCGGGGCCTGAAGCTCGCCGAACCGTGCGCGTACCTCGAGGGCTTGACGCGCAAGGGCGTGCGCCGCGCGCTCGTGCACCGGGCCGGCGTGCGGGCGGAGATCCTCGAGGGGGGCACGTTGCACGTGGGGGATCCCATCGAGGTCGCGGGCCCGAACGGAGAGTCCGGGACCTAAGCTCGCCCATTGGGTGAAGCGGTTGACCGTCGTTGTCCGTGCGTGCGCGCTCCTTGCTTGCGCGGCGTTGTGCTTTGCCGCATGCGGCGGGGGCGGGAGCAGCACCAGTGAGGGTGGCCGGCGCAAGATCACCTCGGGCGTGGGCGCGCCCGGCCGCCGGACGGTCGTCTTCACGCCGCCGCGGTCGCGTGAGGTCCGCGGCGACCTCCGCGTGCCGCTGCTGCGGCACCGCACCGCGGTCGTCCTCGTGCACGGCGGCGGCGGGTTCCTCGGTGACCGGAGCGAGATGCGGGCGTGGCAGGAGCTGTACGCCCGGTCCGGCTACCTGACGCTGGCGGCCGACTACTTCACCTTCGACGACGAGACCCCCGCTCCCGTGTACCCGCAGCCCGAGTCCGACGTGAAGGCGGCCGTCCAGTACCTCCGGCTCCACGCCGACGAGCTCGGCATCGATCCGCAGCGCATCGTCGTGCACGGCTTCTCGGCCGGCGCCCGCATCGGCGCGCAACTCCTCGTCGGGCCGGACGACCCCGCGCTGGCGGGGCCGACGCGCTGGCCGCGCCCGACGGATCGCGTCGCCGGCCTCGTCGGATTCTACGGGTACTACAGCGGGTTCCAGTTCCAGCCCGACCGGTACTACGGCGGCCGGGCGAACAGCCGCGATCCCGCCGTGCGCGCCCGCTGGGAAGCCGCCGACAGCGACGCCCGCGCCCCGAGCGCCACCGGCCCCGTGCTGCTGTTCCATGGCGACATCGACCCGATGCCGTTGAGCCAGTCCACGGGGTTCGTCGACGCCCTGCGGGCCGCGGGGCACGAGGCCGACCTCGTGGTCATCCCCGGCGCCAACCACGGCTTCGACCTCGAGAACGGGAAGCTCACCCCCGAGGGCCGGATCTCGGGCGAGCGGGTGCTGCGATGGTTGGACCAGCACTTCCCGGACGCGCCAGGGTCCTGACCGATGCCGTCCCGACGATTCGTGATCGCCGCCGCCGTCGTCGCCGTGATCGCGCTCGCGGGCGTGGTCACGTTCGCCGCGTTGCGGTCCCGGTCGTCGGACGAGTCGGCGCGCAACACCACGCCGACGACGACCACCGTTCCTCCCGTGACGACGGCGGCGCCGCTGACGATCCCGGTGCCGCCGCTGCCGCCGGCAGGGCCGACCACCGCGCCGCCCCCGGCGATCACCGTGCCCGAGGGGACGGTGGGCACGGCGCCGCCGCCGAGCACGACGCCGCCGACGGTCACCGCGGCGCCGGCCACCACGACCAAGCCGACCACCAGCACGACGAAGCCGACCACTCCCACCACGAAGCCCACGACGAGCACGACGAAGCCGACCACCAGCACGACGAAGCCGACCACTCCCACCACGAAGCCGAACAAGGTGACGCGCAAGACCGTGGTGTTCACGCCGGCGGGCGCGCCGAAGCGCGGCGACCTCGTGCTCCCGCGCCAGCACCAGGCGACCATTGTCGTCCTCGTGCACGGCGGCGACGGATCGACCGGGAGCCGCAAGCAGATGCGGGGCTGGGCCGACTTCTACGCCGCCCACGGCTACCCCTCGCTGGCGATCGACTACCTGCTCGTGAAGCCGAACACGCCCGCGCCCGTCTACCCGAAGCCCGAGAACGACGTGAAGGCGGCGGTGGAGTACCTGCGGAACAACGCGGGCCAGCTCGGCATCGACGCCGACCGCATCGTCGTGCAGGGATTCGACGACGGCGCCACCCTCGGCGCGCAGGCCCTCGTCGGAGACACCCCGCCGGCCGCGTTCGTCGGGTTCGCCGGTCGGTACGACGGCAACCGCAGCGATCAGGCGCGGTACTACGGCGGTCCGCCCGAGAGCCCGAACCCGCAGGTGAAGGAGCGGTACACCGAGGCGGACTCGATCACGCGGGCCGCCGGCGCCGGCGGTCCGGTCTTGCTCTACGCGGGAGAGGACGACGACCCCGCCGTCGTCCAGTCGGCGACGAGCTTCCGCGACGCGCTCCAGAGCGCGGGGAAGGACGTCACGCTCACGCTGGTCCCGGGCGCCGGTCCGTCGTTCGACCAGGAGAAGTCGGGCGCGCTCACGCCCGCCGGGCAACAGGCCGCGCAGCAGGTGCTCGACTGGCTGCAGGCGCGCTTCCCGCCGAGCTCGTCGTAGCTGGCCGGTCGCCGTCGCAGGCTCCGGCTCCTGCTCCGGCGTCGGCAAAGCCGCCGCCTCCGCGGGGGCTACTCGAAGCGGGGGCGGAGCGCGAGGCCGCTGCGGCCGCCGTCGGTCTTGGTCGCGAGCACCTGGTGCACCTGGGTGCGGTTGGCCTCGAACTGGAGCGCCGACGCCGCCATGTACAGCCGCCAGATGCGCGCCCGGGCCACGCCTGCGTCGGCGACGCAGGCGTCCCAGTTCGCCTCCAGGTTCGCGACCCACCGGCGCAGCGTCAGCGCGTAGTGCTCCCGCAGCGTCTCCATGTGGCGCGCCTCGAGGCCGGCTCGCTGGATCGCCGAGACGACGCTGCCGACCTCGTGCAGCTCGCCGTCCGGGAACACGTACCGGTCGATGAAGCTGCGCCGGGCGAAGCGGGCCCGTCCGTCCGCCGTCGACCCCCGCGCGCCGGGCGGCCGGCTGATGGCGTGGTTGAGGAGACGGCCTCCGGGACGGAGCAGCTCGTAGCAACGCTCGAAGTAGACCGCGAGCTGTCGCAGCCCGACGTGCTCGAACATGCCGATGGAGCTGACGGCGTCGTACGGGCCGTCGTCGACGTCTCGGTAGTCCTGGTAGCGAACCTCGACCTTGCCGGCCAGCCCGGCTTCGGCGGCGCGCTTCTCGGCCAGCTCCGCCTGCCGCTTCGACAGCGTGACGCCGACCGCCTGCACCCCGTGGTGCTCGGCGGCGTGCAGGAGCATGCCGCCCCAGCCGCAGCCGATGTCGAGGAGGCGCATGCCCGGGGCGAGGCCGAGCTTCCGGGAGATGAGCTCGTGCTTGTTCGCCTGCGCTTCTTCGAGTGTGATCCCGGGGTCCGTCCAGACCGCGCACGAGTACGTCATCGACGGCCCGAGCACGCGCCGGTAGAAGTCGTTCGAGACGTCGTAGTGGTGCGAGATGGCGGCGGCGTCGCGCTGTTTCGTGTGGCGACGGCCGTGCAGCCGCACCTCCTCGGGTGGGGCAGGCACCGGCTTGAGCGCGCCTGCGCCGACGATCCGCAGCGCGGCCAAGAAGTGCGCGGGACGCAGCTTCAGGTCGGGGAGGCGGTCGCGGAGCTCCAGGGCGGCGAAGATGTCGCCCTCGAGGTCGAGGTCACCGGCGACGTACGCCCGCCCGAACCCGAGCTCGCCCGGTGCCTGCACGATGCGCCGCAACGCCGTCTTCGACCGGATCGACAGAGTGGCGGGCGCGTTCGCCGGCCCCATCCGGCTGCCGTCGTACGCCTCGATGGCGATCGGGAGATCCGGCCCGACGACCTGCTCGAGGAGGTCGGCGATCGTCATGGTCGCTGCCACGGCGGACAGTCTCGCCGGGTCAGGGTCAGAAGTCGACCGCGCTGAGGTCCGGGATCCAGTGGGCGGCGCGGGCGCGCGCCTCACGCCAGCGGGCGCGGTCGAGCGTGCGGCGCGGCTCCACCCGCTCGCGCGGCGACCACGTCGCGGCGAGCTCGACGTCGTCGCGCCACGTGCCGACGGCGAGGCCGGCGAGGAAGGCGGCGCCGAGCGTCGTCGCCTCGAGCACCGGTGACACCTCGACGATCCGTTGGCCGGCGTCGGCGAGCGCCTGCACGAAGGTCGGGTTGGCGCTCATGCCCCCGTCGACGCGCAGTCGCGGGACCGTCACGCCCGAGTCGCCCTCCGCCGCCTCGACCAGGTCGATGCCGAGGTGGGCGACACCTTCGAGGACGGCGCGCACGAACTGCGGCCGTCCCGTGCCGCGCGTGAGGCCGAGGACGGTGCCACGCGCGCCGTAGTCCCACGCCGGCGTGCCGATCCCGAGCAGCGCCGGCACGTACCACACGTCGCCGGTGTCGTCGCACTGCGACGCGACGTCGTGGCTGTCGGCGGCGCTGTCGACGATGCCGAGGTCGTCGCGCAGCCACTCGACGTTGGTACCGGCGGCCAGCATGATCCCCTCGAGGCCCCAGGTGTCGGTGCCGCCGACGCGGCGGCAGATGATCGGGAACGTCCCACCCGGGCCGCGCACCGTGAACCCCGGTGGCGTGTCGCCCAGGACCAGGTCGAGCATGCCGCCGGTGCCGAAGGTGATCTTGGCGTCGCCGCAGTGGACGCCGCCCTGGCCGAGCAGCGACGCCTGCTGGTCGCCGGCGATCCCGGCGATCGGGGGCGCGCCCGGGAGCGCGGTCGCATCGCCCACGACTCCGGACGAGTCGACGATGCGGGGCAGCATCCGCTTCGGCACGCGCAACGTGTCGAGCGTCTCCTCGGACCAGGCGGACGCGTCGCGCACGAGCAGCCCGGTGACGGCGGCGTTGGTCGCGTCGGTGACGTGGAGCGCGCCGCCGGTCAGCGTCCACGCCACCCACGTGTCGACGGTGCCGAAGCACAAGTCCCGGTCGCGTGCGGGGTCGTGCTGGTCGAGCAGCCACTCGAGCTTGGTCGCCGACTCGTTCGGCGCCAGCCGCAGGCCCTCGCCGCGCAGCTCGAGGCAGCGGCCCACGGTGCGGAGGTCCTGCCATCCGAGACCGGGGCCGACCGGCTCGCCGGTGGCGCGGTCCCACACGACCGTCGAGCAGCGTTGGTCGGCGATGCCGACGGCGTCGACGGGACCGGCGGCGTCGAGCGCGGTGCGGGCGGCGTCGAGCGCGGTCGCGGCCATCCGCGTCGGGTCGAACTCGACGAGCCCCGGTGCCGGCGACGCCGGGAGCAGCGGGCGGGTCTCCTCGTGCGCGACCCCGGCGTCGCCCTCGACGATCGACGCCCGCACCGACGACGTCCCCACGTCGACGACGAGGATGCTCACGGCCAGGCCACCGCGCCGAACGGGTCGGGGAGGCCGAGCTTGCCCGGGTTGAGGATGCCGTGGGGGTCGAGGGCGCGCTTCACGGCCGCCAGCACGTCGAACGCCTCGCCCAGCGCCTCCCGGACGAACCGGGCCCGGTTCAGGCCCACGCCGTGGTGGTGGCTCAGGGCGCCACCGGCCGCCAGCACGGCGCGCGTCCCCGCGTCCCACGCCGCCCGGTAGTACCTCTCGCGATCGTCGGGCTCGGTCTGCGCCGCGAAGGTGAAATAGAGACACGCGCCGTCGGGGTACGAGTGGGACAGGTGAGCCGAGGCCACGGCGGTCCCGTCGACGGCCCGGATCGCCTGCGTCGCCTCGGCGTAGATCCCCGGCAGGTCGCGCCAGCGGGCGGAGATCTCCATCGTGTCGACGACGTACCCGCGTGAGATCAGCGCCTCGAGGGACGAGACGTCGTTGCGGTGCTCCAGCCACCGGCCGACGAGCTCCCGGTCGAGGACCTCGGCGCCGGCGTCCACGCACTCCCCGAGCACGACGCTCATGACGCCCTCGACCAGCTCGCGGTCCCCCTCGTCGAGCGCGAGGAGCACGTGCCGGTCGCCGGTCTGGTAGCTGCGGTCGGCCTCGGTCGCGTCGTACAGGCGCAGCACGGCCGGCGTCGCTCCGCGCTGCAGCACCTTGCGGCACGCCTCGATCCCGCCCGCGAACGACGAGAACCCGAACGCCGCCCGCTCCTCGAAGCCGGGCGCGGGATGCAGCCGCAACCGGGCGCCGCCGATCACGCCGAGCGTGCCCTCGCTCCCCACGAACAGCTGCGTGAGATCGGGCCCGACGGCGGCGCGCGGCGCGCCGCCGGTGTGGACGACGCGCCCGTCGGCGAGGACGACGTCGATGCCCACGACCATGTCCTCGATCTTCCCGTAGCGCGTCGAGTACTGGCCGGCGCTGCGGCACGCCAGCCACCCGCCGACCGTGGACAGGTCGATCGACTGCGGCCAGTGGCCCAGTGTCGCGCCGTGCTCGGCGCGCAGCGTGTCCTCGAGCCAGGTGCCGAACGTGCCCGGCAGCACGTCGAGCACCATCGACTCGCGATCGACGTCGACGATGCCGGCCATGCCGCCCAGGTCGAGCACGACGCCGCCGTGCAGCGGCACGCTCGCCCCGCAGACACCGCTGCGACCGGCCGCCGCCGTGACCGGGACGCGCGCTTCGTCGCACACGCGGAGCACGACCGCCACCTCGTCGACCGACGCCGGTCGCGCCACGGCGGCGGCACGCGCCGCGACCTGCGCGTCGAGCGCCCAGATCATCGCCAGCGGCCACCAGTCCCGGCTCGCGTCCGCGACGGTCGCGGCGTCGACGGTGACGTCGGCGCACGCCGAGCGGAGTCGGCCGAGCAGGGCGTCGTCGACGGGTACTGCCGCCGCGGCGAGGTGCGCACCCACGTGCTCGGGCGGGCTGCCGAACGCGATCGGCGGTGTCGGCTGCCCGGTCGCGCCCATCGGTGTGGCGTTCAGGTCCCGGGCGACCGCTCGAGCTCCGTCTCGGGCAGGTCGGCGGCGTCGCGTTCGGCGGCCACCGCGGCGCGGTACTCCTTGACCTGCCGGGCGCGCTCGGCGTCGTCCCAGCCCAGATCGGCCCCGACCAGGGCGGCGACGTCGTCGGCGGCCGCGGCCGAGTCGTCGCGGGCGAGCAAGCGCGCCCGCGTCCGCCGGCTCAGGACGTCGTCGAGCGTGCGGGCCATCTCGCGCCGCGCCGCGTGGACGGCCTCGGCCTTGAGATAGGGCAGGCCGGGCACGAGCGGTTCGGCCAGCGTGCGGTCGTCCTCGACGAGCGCCTCGACCAGCGCCGCTTCGGTCCCGTACCGGACGGCGAGGTGCTCGTGGCGGCTCGGCTCGTTCGTCTCCGCGGGCGGCTCGTAGCCCTCCGCTCCGAGCAGCCGCAGTCGCTTCGTGCGGCAGCGTCGCCGCTTGGCGAGCAGCCGGTCGACCTC
>DATFVT010000071.1:0-2607 GCA_035260105.1 Acidimicrobiia bacterium | reverse complement strand
TTCGTCGCCCGCGGCGCGGAAGTCGTGGTCGTGAGCACCAACAACCGGTCGTACCGTCGGTCGGGGAACTCGGCCCAGCACATCGCCCAGACGCAGATGCGGGCCGCCGAGACCGGACGACCCTTCGTGCAGGCCTCGATCTCGGGTATCAGCGCCGTCGTCGACGGCGACGGCAACGTACGCAACACGACGAAGTTGTTCCGCAAGACCGTCGTCAGCGACACCGTCACGACAACCCGCGGCGAGACGCCGTACGTGCGGTTCGGCGAGTGGGCGGTCCTCGCCAGCGCGCTGCTGCTCCTCGGAGCCGCTGTCGCGAGCAGGTTGCGTCGACCCCCGGCGACCTTCCCTAAACTCCCCGCGGCAGAGCGCGAACCAGTCGGGAGCGGGAGGATGACGTGAGCGACGACCAGAAGGCGGCCGACAAGGCCCTCGACCTGTTCGTCTACGCGCCCGTCGGTGTCGCGCTGTACCTGCGGGACACGGTGCCCACGTTCCTCAACCTGTTCGTGTCACGCGGCCGCGCCGAGCTCGGGCAGCGTCGCCAGCAGGCGCAGGGCCAGGTCGCGCAGGCCAAGGCGCTGGGCGAGTTCGCCGTGAACGTCGGCGGCCCGAAGGTGCGCGAGCACGTCGAGAAAGGCATCGCCATGGCGCGCAAGAGCGCCGAGTCGGTGCTGACCGGCGTGGCGGGGGAGGGCCCCGTGCCCGACCTCGCCGACGAGGCGGCCCGGAGATCGCCGGCCGGCCCGACGGTTCCGCGCCCGTCACCCGGGCCGACGGCGAGTGCACCGCCGGCGGGGGAGCCGACCACCAGCGCGAGCGGCGCGCCCAACGCGACGACGCTCGGGATCCCCGACTACGACGAGCTGTCGGCATCACAGGTGGTGGAGCGGCTCGACGGTCTGCAGACGGGTGAGCTCGACGCGGTCCGCGCCTACGAAGAGGCCCACCGCGCCCGCCGCACGATCCTGTTCAAGATCGAGCAGCTCACCGGCTGAGCGGTCGCGTGGAGGGCAGCCGTCCCGCCACCGCCGAGGACCTCCCGCGGATCGCCGATCTCGCGGAGGTGGCGCGCCGCGAGCTCTCACCCATGAAGGGCGGTGCGCTCTGGGCGGCTCGGGAGGCGATCGCGCCACCGTTGGAGGACGCCTACGCGGCGCTCATCGGCCGCGACGACGCGCTCGTGGTCGTGGGAACATTCGACGACGCCGTGGTCGGCTTCGGTGCCGTCACGCTCGAGCGTCTCCGTACCGGCGACACCCTGGGCGTGGTCACAGACCTGTTCGTCGAGGACGAAGCGCGCGCCGTCGGCGTCGGCGAGGCGATGGCGGAGGCGCTCGTTGCGTTCTGCCGCGCGAAGCAGTGCGTCGGCATCGACGCCCTCGCACTCCCGGGCCACCGGGCCGCGAAGAACTTCTTCGAAGGTGAGGGGTTCACGGCACGCGCGCTCGTCATGCACCGTCCGCTCGCCGACGGGGGAGAGGACGGCGGGGGAGAAGACGCCGCGGGGCAACCGTGAAGCGCGGGATCTTCCTCCCGCCGTTCGGCGCGTTCGGCGACCCGCACACCCTGGTCGACCTGGCGGTGGCAGCCGAGCGAGCCGGGTGGGACGGGTTCTTCCTCTGGGACCATCTCGTCCACCGCGTGGACGGTCCGTACGTCGACGCGTGGATCGCGCTGGCTGGGATCGCGGCCCGCACCGATCGCATCCGGGTCGGCCCGCTCGTCACCCCCATCCCGCGCCGTCGCCCATGGAAGCTCGCACGCGAAGCCGTCAGCGTCGACCACCTGTCGCGCGGCCGTCTCGTCCTCGGCGTCGGCATCGGCACCGATCACTCCCGCGAGTTCAGCGCCTTCGCCGAGCCGAGCGACGAGCGCACCCGCGCCGAGCTCCTCGACGAAGGTCTCGAGATCATCACCGGGCTCTGGGCGGGGGAGTCGACCCGATTCTCGGGGTCGCATTTTCACGTGGAGGACGTGCGGTTCCTCCCCCGTCCCCTGCAGCAACCGCGCATCCCCATCTGGTGCGCCGCGCACTGGCCCCATCGAGCACCGCTCCGCCGGGCGGCCCGCTACGACGGTGTGGCGACGGTCGGCCGGCTACCCCCCGACGCCGTCCCGGAGCTCCTGACCGAGGTCCGGCGCCACCGGACGACCGACGCCCCGTTCGACGTCGCCGTCCCGTCCTGGACGACCACGGCGCCCCCGCCCGACTACGAGCAGGCCGGCGCCACCTGGTGGCTGGAGGCATTCCAGCCCGACACGCCGCTACAGACGGCCCAGGAGGCCATACAGCGGGGCCCGCAGCAGTAATGGGCCAGCCACCTGCTGGAGCACCCGCCCAGCCCGGATTATGGGCGAAGCCCCAAAAGGCCGCCGCCAGGCCGGCCTTTCTCTTGCGCCGCCCATAATCCTGCTTATGTCAACTAGAACGAATAAGCACCTGAGCGGTCCGCTGGCGGCCGTGTCAGCCCCGCTCCTCCAGCGCCTTGAGCATGCGCTTGAGGGCGACCTGGCGGTATGAGCTCTCCACGAGTTCGGCGACCTCGGTCCAGTCGACGCGTTTGCGTGCCGCGAAGTCGAGGGCGAGCCAGCCGCCGGGACCGA
>DATFVT010000070.1:0-2060 GCA_035260105.1 Acidimicrobiia bacterium | reverse complement strand
CGGGCCGCGCCGGCCAGGGACGCGGCAACCGGCAACACGTCCCGGGTCGGTCAGGTCGCTGACGCGCTGGCAGGGATGGACTGGCCGACGACCACGGCGCCGCTGAGTTGGCGCGCGCCGCCGACCACTCCGGGGCCGTCGCCCGCGACCGCGCCGGCGACGGCTACAGGCCCGCCGACTGGTGGCGCCGCCGCGCCGCCCACGGGCGGAGGTCAGCCTGCGCCCCCGGCGCGGCCCGCGCCGCAACCACCGCCGCAGACGTCGCCGCCGAGCCAACCACCCCCGCCGACGCTGATCCCGCCCATCACCCTGTCGGGTTCGGTCCCGCGCGGGCTCTGACCGCGGGCGGCCGGGCGCCGCTCAGCGGCTGCGCTTCTTCGCCGCTGCGTTCTTCTTCGTATCGCCGGCCTTCTTCGCGCTGGTCTTCTTCGCGCTGGTCTTCTTGACGCCGTTCTTCTTGACGCCGTTCTTCTTGACGCCGGCCTTCTTGGCGCCAGCCTTCTTCGCGCCGGTCTTCTTCTTGGTGCTCCCGGCCTTCTTCCCGGCTTTCTTCGCGGGCTTCTTCGCCGCGCTCTTCTTGGCCGTCCTCGACCACTTCGACTTCTCCAGGGTGGCCCGCCCGGTGGCCCGGGCCTTGGCCGCCTGCTTCTTGGTGGTCCTCCGCGCCTTGCCGAGGGCCTTCTTCGCCTTGCCCGTGGCCTCGCCGATCACCTCGCCGACCCGCTCCGCCGCCCGCTCGAGCGGGCTCTCCGGCTTGTCGTTCTTCTTTCCCGTCCCACGGACGGAGTCCGTCTCAGCCACGGAAGCCACCTCCACTGCTGCCGGCCGATCCGTCACGTGTAATACCCACTTCGGCCTCGAACGAGGCACCGATCACCAGGCGGCGGCGTAGCTCTCGTCGGGCCAGGTGACGACGCCCTCGTCCTTCAGCTCGGCCATGCGCGTCTCGTCGACGCCGATCGAGGCGAGGATCTCCTTCGTGTCCTCGCCGACGCGGGGCGGCGGACGGTGGGGGCGGAAGGGCGTGTCGGAGAAGTCGATCGTGCTCCCGAACTGACGCATCGCGCCCATGATCGGGTGCTCGTAGTCGGCGACGAGCCCGAGGCGCTCGTTGTCGGCGTCGAAGAGCGCGAGGTCGCCGCCCTTGGGATCGATGGCGATCTCGTTCGGGACCTCGGCGTCGTCGAGGTGGTAGCTCCAGCTGACCGCGGTCCGGGTGCGGAAGCGCATCTCGAGCTGTGCGTCCGCCGTCGCGCGGTCGAGCGACGGATCGACGCCGAGCGTCGTGCACAGCGCGTCCCACTGCTCGGGCTTCACCGCCGCCACCTGCACCCAGCCGTCCTGGGTCTCGTACAGCCGGTAGGCGGGGTCGATGCCGGTGGTCGCCTTGTCGAGGCGGGGCCGGGGGACGGGCGTGCCGTCCGGCTTCACCATCGCGTCGGAGGCGAACACCGCGCCGCCGTCGAGGAGCGACGTCCACAGCTCCTGACCCTCGCCGGTGCGCTCGTGGTGGAGCAGCGCGGCGAGCACGCCCACCACGCTGAGCATCGCGTTGGCGGCGTCGCACATGCCGAACCGGTAGTAGAGCGGGTCGTTGCCGTACTGGGTCGCGCCCGCCTCGTACTCGAGGCCGGTCGCGGCCTGGTACAGCGGGTCGAGGCCGCCGAACTGCGACAGCGGTCCCTCGAACCCGTACGCGTAGGTGTTGCAGTACACGATGTCCGGCTTCACGGCCTTGCAAGCCTCGTAGTCGATGCCGAGCTTCGTCGCCGTGCCCTTCGTCATGTTGTGGTGCACGGCGTCGGCTCGGCGCACGAGCTCCAACGCGAGCTCGAGACCGGCCGGCGTCTTGACGTTGACGGCGATGTCGCGCTTGCCGCGCTGGCAGCCGAAGAACGGCTTGCCTGCCATGCGCATCCCGTCGCCCGTGACGGGCTCGACCTTGATCACGTCCATGCCGAGGTCGCCGAGGATCATCGGACCGAAGGGCCCTGCGAGATACTGCCCGAAGTCGATGAGCCGCAGCCCCGCCAGCGGCCCGGCGCCGTCGACCCCGTCCC
>DATFVT010000069.1:0-4731 GCA_035260105.1 Acidimicrobiia bacterium | reverse complement strand
GTCTCCTCGAGCATGTGCACGAGGATCCAGCGCAGCGACACGTGCCCGTAGAACGGCGACGCGCCCACGCTGGTGTCGTCGAGGGACGCGGCTTTCGACACGATGCGTCGTGAATGGTCGGCGGACTCGCGGTAGAAGTCGACGATCCCGGGCACCGTCTCACCGGGCTCGATGCGGAAGACGGCAAGCGGGTCGTCGGTGCTCCAGGGTGTGTCGATCTCCTCGCCCGCGAACCGCTCGCGGAACCATCCCTGCTCGGCGTCGCCGAGGTGCTTCACGATGCCGAGCGGGCTCAGGCCGGTGGGCGTCATGACCCGGCTGGCGTCGGCCAACGACAGACCGGTCACCTTGTTCTCGACGACGCCCCGGTACCAGTCGAGATAGCCGCTCAGCAGGTCGCGCTCGGTCGCTTGACCGCCGAGATCGGGCGAATCGGCCACGGGCGGCAGCGTATTCCGGCAGGACATGCGTCACACCTCGAAAGGCCTGCTCCGACGCTCGCGAACACCGCGCGAAGGGTCTGTGAACCGGCTCGTATTGTTCGGGCCGGCGCGGCGCCACCTGCGAGACTGAGTGCATGCGAGTTCGCCGGTACTTCGCATTCGTCGACCTGTGCGGGTTCACCCGGTTCACCGAGGTCCACGGCGACTTCGAGTCGGTGGCGGTCCTGACCGGCTTCCGGACCCTCGTGCGCGACATCGCATCCGAGCACGGCGTGCGCGTGGCGAAGTGGCTGGGCGACGGGGCCATGTTCGTCAGCACCGACGGCCCGGCCCTGGCCGCCGCGCTCCTCGAGCTCGACCAGCGCGCCTCGGACGCGGTCGACCTTCCGCTCCGGGCCGGCTTCTCCGGCGGCGACGTGATCCTGTTCGAAGGCGACGACTACATCGGCGGGCCGGTGAACCTCGCGTCCCGGCTCAGCGACGTCGCGTCGCCGGGCGAGATCCTCGCCAGCGATGACATGGCCGCGTTCGTCCCCGAGAGAGGTGAGGTGCGGCCGGTCGAGCCGCGGGTCGTGCCCGGGTTCATGCAGCCGGTCTCGATCGTCGCGGTCGGAGTCGCCGAGCCCGTCACCGAGACTCACGAGATCATCGCGAGCTGAGCTTCCTCGTCGCGACGGCGAACGGTTACCCTGCGACGTCATGGCGTACACGACGATCCGCTTCGATCGAGAAGGACCGGTCGGGTGGCTTCGACTCTCCCGCCCCGACCGGTTGAACGCGTTCACGCCCGAGATGTGGCGTGAGCTCCGAGAGCTCGGCGCGACACTGCGCGACGATCTCGAGCTGCGCGCGCTCGTCGTGATCGGCGAAGGCCGTGCGTTCTCGAGTGGCATCGACACCTCCGTGTTCGCGGGCGACGCCGCCTCGTCGCTCGAGACCGACCCGGACGCGGGACGCCGCCACGACGATCCGGCCGTCGACGCCATCATGCAGACACAGGACTCGTACACGTGGCTGGAAGAGGCGCCCTACGCGACGATCGCCGCCGTCCGCGGCTACGCGCTCGGTGCCGGCCTCCAGCTCGCGCTGGCGTGCGACGTCCGAGTCTTCGCCGAGGGCACGAAGGCGGGGCTGCTCGAGTTCAAGTACGGGATCCTTCCCGACCTCGGCGGTACGCAACGCCTGCCTCGCCTCGTCGGCCCGGGCAAGGCCAAGGAGCTCGTCTTCACCGCGACGCAGATCGACGCCGACGAGGCGTTCCGCATCGGGCTCACGGAGCAGCTGGTGCCCGACGCCGAGCTGGAGTCCACGGTGAGCGAGCTCGCGGCGCGCATCGCGGCGCAGCCGCCGCTGGCGCTGGAAGGTGCCAAGCGCGCCATCGACGCCGTTGGCACCGTCCCGACACGCGACGGGTTGCGGATCGAGGCCGAGCGGCAGGCCGTCTGCCTCCGCTCGGACGACATGAAGGAAGCGATCGCCGCGTTCGTCGAGCGGCGGCCGCCGAACTACCAGCGTCGTTAGCGGGCGGAGGATGGACGCTTTCGTCGTTCGCGCCGGCGGGCCGCTGTCGGGCACCGTGCGGGTGTCCGGCGCGACCAAGAACGCAGGGCTGAAGCAGATGGCGGCGGCGTTGCTCGCACCGGGCGTGACGGTGTTGCGCAACGTCGACCCGGTGCTCGACCTCGACGCGATGCTCGACGTCATGCGCGCCATCGGTGCCGACACGCGATGGACAGGCGAGGACGAGCTCACGATCGACGCCACCGGTCCGCTCACCCCGGAGGCGCCGTACGAGCTCGTGACGCGCATGCGGGCGTCGATCAACGTCCTCGGACCGCTGCTCGCGCGCTGCGGTGAGGCGCGCGTGGCGATGCCGGGTGGCGACAACATCGGCAGCCGCAAGCTCGACATGCACTTCCGCGGCCTGCAGGCGATGGGCGCCGACTTCGAGATCGTGCACGGGCTCATCGAGGCGCGGTGCCAGGCGCTGTGCGGCGCCCGCATCGTGCTCGACTTCCCGAGCGTGGGTGCCACCGAGAACCTGCTCACGGCGGCCGTGCTCGCGAAGGGGCAGACCGTGCTCGACAACGCGGCACGCGAGCCCGAGATCACCGACCTGGCCGCGTTCCTCAACCGCATGGGAGCGCAGATCGACGGGGCGGGGTCGTCCACGATCGAAGTCGAGGGCGTCGAGCACCTGACGTCGGTCGAGAACGAGATCATGGGCGACCGCATCGAGGCCGGGACCATCCTCATGGCGTGCGGCGTGGCCGGCGGCGAGGTCACCATCGAGGGCACGCGTCTCGAGCACCTCGAGATGGTGGTGCTGAAGCTCGGCGAGATGGGCCTCGAGGTGTCACCGACGCCCGACGGACTGTGGGCGCGCCGCGACGAACGCATGCACGCCGTCGACGTCGCCACTCTCCCGTACCCCGGCTTCGCGACGGACTTCATGCCGCTGGTCGTGGCGTTGCTCGCGACCTCCGAGGGCTCGGCCATCGTCACCGAGAACGTGTTCGACAACCGCTTCGGGTTCGTCGACGAGCTCCACCGGATGGGCGCCGACATCCGCAACGAGGGTCGCCACGCCGTCGTCCGCGGTGTCGACCGGCTGTCCGGGGCGCCGGTGCGTGCCCAGGACGTGCGGGCGGGCGCCGCCCTCGTCGTCGCCGGCCTCGCCGCCGAGGGCGAGACCCGCGTGCTCGATCCCTTCCACGTCGACCGTGGGTACGTCGATCTCGCCGGCCAGCTCCGGGCGCTCGGCGCCGACGTCCGCCGGGTCCGGCCCGGCTGACCGGGGGGTTCCTGCCGCCTCGGGAAGCCGTGGGAGAATGGAGGCGTTGGACGGGGTGACCCGGGTCCGAACACCGCAACGGAGTAGTCCATGCCGACCGACACCGACACCGACGACAGGGAAGCGGGCGTCCTCGAGGCGATCGACGCCATCCGCCCCGCGCTGCAGAGCGACGGCGGCGACATCGTCTTCAACGGCATCGACGCCGACGGAGGCGTCCACGTCACCCTCGTGGGGGCGTGCGGCACGTGCCCGGTGTCGATGATGACTCTGAAGGCCGGCGTCGAGCGGATCATCATGGACCGGGTCCCGGGGATCACCGAGGTGATCTCCGAATAGCAGCCCCGAGCAAAGCACCCGCGCTCGTCGAGGCGGCCCGGCAGGGCGATCGCGCCGCCATCGCCAAGCTCATCTCTCTCGTCGAGACGGGGGGCGATGCCGCCACCGACGCCGTCGGCCGGCTGTACGCCAGCACGGGCGGGGCGTACACGATCGGCGTCACCGGCGCACCCGGCTCGGGCAAGTCGACGCTGACGGACAAGCTCATCGGCCTCGTCCGCGCCGCCGGCACCGAGGTCGGCGTCCTGGCCATCGACCCCAGCAGCCCGTTCACCGGCGGGGCCATCCTCGGCGACCGCGTCCGCATGCAGGACCACGCCACCGACGAGGGCGTGTTCATCCGGTCGATGGCCACCCGTGGTCACCTCGGCGGACTGTCGCTGGCGACGCCGCAGGCGGTGCGCATCCTCGACGCCGCCGGCAAGCCGTGGATCGTCATCGAGACGGTCGGCGTCGGGCAGGTCGAGGTCGAGGTGGCGGGGGCGGCCGATACCACCGTCGTGGTCGTCAACCCGCGCTGGGGTGACGGCGTGCAGGCCAACAAGGCCGGCCTCCTCGAGATCGCCGACGTGCTCGTCGTGAACAAGGCCGATCGCGAGGGCACCACCGAGACCGTTCGTGACCTGGAGGTCATGCTCGAGCTGGCGGGCGCGCGCGACTGGCGCCCGCCCATCGTCGAGACGGTCGCGACCGACGGCCGCGGCGTCGACGAGCTGTGGCGCGCGATCCTCGACCACCGCGCGCACCTAGAGGCCGACGGGCGGCTGGAGCGCCGGCGTGATGCACGGCTGCGGGACGAGCTGCGAGCCATCGTGCGCGAACGCCTGCGCGGAGGAGCGGAAGAGCGCTGCCGGGGTGAACGGTTCGACCGGCTCGTGGAGCAGGTCGCCGCCCGGAACCTGGACCCCTACGCCGCTGCCGACGAGCTGCTGCAGACCTAATCTGCTCACGGTGACGGTGCACCCCCTGGCGGTGATGCTGCTCTCGGCCGCGCACGGTGAACACCCGCCGCCCGACGGCTTCGTGGAGGTTCTGCCGTCGCCGGGAGGGCCGGCGGACGCGATCGTCGACTTCACCGCCCACCTGGTGGTGGCGGCCGACGTGCCCGCCGACGACGTGCTCAACTCGCTTCCCTCGGGGGAGCTGTCGGCGTGG
>DATFVT010000068.1:0-4071 GCA_035260105.1 Acidimicrobiia bacterium | reverse complement strand
TGCTCAAGCCGCTCGGCCTCCGGGTGACCCGCATCGCCAGCGGGCTCCCCGTGGGCGGCGACCTCGAGTACGCCGACGAGGTGACGCTCGGACGCGCGCTCGAGGGCCGCCGCGAGGTCGACGCGTAGAGCCTTGTGTGGTCGTTGACTTTGGGCGCGCCGACGGATAGGCAGTCCCCGGTCGACCCCCACACAGGAGAGCATCCATGACCCAACCTCAACCCACTCCCGCACCGGGAGGTCGTGGTCCCATCGGGGAGCCGCGGAACCCGACGACCGTGGCCCTGCTGAGCCTGGTCACCTGCGGCATCTACGGCATCTACTGGGGCTACCTCACCTTCGAGGAGCTCAAGCAGCACAACGGCGAAGGCATGGGTGGCGGCCTCGGTGCGCTCCTCAACTGGCTCATTGCCGGATACTTCCTCGTGATCGTCGAGATCCAGAAGATGTACCAGTCGGATGGCAGGGAGTCGCCGGTCGAGCCCGTCGAGGGCCTCTGGATCCTGATCCCGTTCGCGGGCTGGTTCCTCTACATGAACCGGGTGCAGGGCGCGCTCAACGACTACTGGGTGTCGAAGGGCGCGGCCCCGCTTCCGGCCTAGTAAAAAAACGCTCCAGCGAAAGGGGCAGTTCCATGGCACAACCAGCACCTTCACCCACGCCCTCCGGCGCGCGTCCGCTCGGCAAGCCGCGCGGTTGGGTCGTCGTTTTCTTTCTGGGCCTGATCACGCTGGGCATCTACTGGCTCGTGTGGACGTACAAGGTGTTCCAGGAGATGAAGGACTACAGCGGGGAAGGCATCGGCGGCGTCGTCGGCCTGATCCTCGCCATCTTCGTGAACGTCGCGAACTGGTTCATCATGCCGGCGGAGGTCGGGCACCTGTACGGAGCCGAGGGGCGGGAGCCGCCACCGGTCACCGGCGTCACCGGCCTGTGGAACCTCCTGCCGATCGTCGGCTCGTTCATCTGGCTGGCGAAGACGCAGAACGCGTTGAGCGCCTTCTGGGAGTCGCACGGCGCGGTGAGGGAGTAGCACCGGACCAAAACGGACGTGGAGGGGCGGCCTGCGGGCCGCCCCTTGCGCGTCAGCCGGTCTTGACGACGACGGCGGAGCCGTAGGCGACGAATTCGGCCAGCCCGCCGCTCTCGCCGAGGGTGTTCGAATCGAAGCGGACGCCCACCACGGCGTTGCCGCCGAGGCCCTTGGCGTGCTCGACCATCCGGAAGAGCGCGCCCCGGCGGGCCTCGTCGATGGCCTGGGTGAACTCGGGGACCTCGCCGGCGGCGAGCGACCGGAAGCCGCCTGCGAGGCTCCGGCCGAAGCCGAGGCTCACGACGATCAGGCCCCAGCACAGACCGAGGTGCTGCTCGAGCTCCAGTCCCGGGATGTCGAACGTGTTCGACGTGTAGATCGGGAGCCGCTCGTCGAAGGACGGCGCCGCCGACACGAACGCCTAGACGGAGAGCGCGTGCCGGACCAGCGCCATGCTGTTGTCGTTGTTGTCGGTCGTAACCCCGACGATGATGATGACGACCCAGAAGATCACGAAGATCGCGACGCCGATCCAACCCATGATGATGCCGGCGATGGCCATGCCGCGGCCGCCCTGGTTCGCCGGATCGCGGTCGATCTGGCCCCTGGCCATGTACCCGAACACCAGCGCGAGGATCGAGGCGACTCCGCAGACGTAGAACACGAGTCCGGCGATCCCGAGCACCAAGGACGCGATCGCCAGCCCGTTCGTCTTCGGTCCCGTCTGGTAGCCGTAGCCGGTCGTCGGCTGCCCGTAGGACGGTGGCGGCGCCGGCGGCGGTGTGGGTGCGCCCGGCGGGGGCGGCTGCGCCGGCGGCGGCGCGGGAGGCGGCGTCGGTCCGCGATCGGGCGGTTCCGGAGGTGTCGCGGTCATGGGCAATAGCCTCCCTCGCCTGGGCGGGTCGTAAACGGCGCGTAGCGTACCGACGCGACGCGCGACGGTCTACGGGCGCGGAGGTGTCGACGCGCAGCGCTCAGCCGGGCCAGCGGTCGACCGGGTACGCGGACGTCGGGACGACGTAGGTGCCCGCCGCCTTGTCGTGCCACGTCTGCTTCTCCGGATCCCACAGCATCCAGAAGTACCCGAGGTAGCACGGGATCTGCGAGACGACGCCGACGAGATAGCGGATGAACGCGCGGCCGTAGTCGACGCGCCCCCCGGTCGCGGCGTCGACGGCGCGGATGTTCAGCAGGCGCATGCCGGGGGTCTGCCCGCTGCTGCTGCCGATGAAGTAGACGCTGTACGCGATGCCAGCCGCCAGGCTGATCAGGATCTGCGAGACGATGTTGCCTTGGAAGACGAGCCCGATCACCAGGCCGACGACGTACAGGATCACGCCGTCGACGAGGAAGCCGCCGAGGCGGTACCAGAAGTCGGCGCGAGGCCCGGAAGGCCCCGCGGGCATCCCGCCCGGCGGCGGGACGGGCTGGGTCACTAGAGCGGTCTTCCGGTCGCGTACTTGAACAGCTGGAACGCCCACAGCGCGGCGAAGAACACGAACACCGACCACATCGGGATCCTGACCCGTTGCCAGCGCCACGCCACGAGGAGCACGAGCGCCATCGCCACGACGAGGAACGCGCCCGGGTTGTACGAGAACGCCGCGCTCACCTGCCCGTGCACGAGCGCGGTGACGCCACGCGTCATCCCGCAGAACGGGCACGGGACACCGGTCACCGTGCGCAACGGGCACGGCGGACCGAGGGTGGCGGGCAGCCACGGCCGCACGGCCGCGACGGCGAACATGCCCGCCCCCGCAACCCGCAAGGGCTTGAGGTCGATTCCGAGCGACGATCCCCCGCCGGCGAACCTCGGGGGCGGGGGAGGCGCGGCCGTGACGGGAGGAGCTGTTGCCGTGCTCACGACGGGGAGCGTAGTAGCCGAGCGCGGCGCGCTATCCCCGGGCCGTCTTCGCCGCGACCACACCTTCGAGGAAGCTCTCGGGGTGCCAGCCGTCGGGCGCGCCCACGACCTTGGGCCGCACGCGACCGGCGAGGTCGTTCGCGAGATGAGCGCGCGCACCCGGGGTGAGCGACATGCGCCGCTCGAGGAACAGCCGGAGCGTCGCGACGTCCTGGGCGCTGACCGCGCTCACGTCCCACTCGAGGTACGGCCCCGTGACCGGCGCCTGGAAATACGGCACCCCCGGCGACACCGCCGGTCGCCGCTCCCGCACGACAAGGGTCCCGGCCGCGAGGTCACCGAGGCGCTGGTTCCGGCGCGTCGCGAGGATCGAGATGACGCCGACGACGTAGAACGCGGGCAGGAAGTCGACGATCCGGAGGAAGTTGCGCACGGCGGCGGTCAGGAACCCCTCGGCTTCGCCTCCGACGCGGACAACCCGCAACCCGGCGGCGAGCTTTCCGATGGTGCGGCCGCGGTTCCATGTCTCGAGCACGATGTCGTACGCGAACAGGACGAGGAACACGGCGACGAGGTAGGCGGCGACGACGTACCCGCTGCTGCCGAGCGGCCCGAGGAGGATCGCGAGCGCGAAGATCGCGCCGAGTTGGACGACGATGTCGAGCAGCGCCGCCGCGAACCGGGAGCCGACCCCGGCGAGGACCAGCTCGAGCTCGATGCCCTCGGGGGTGGCGATGGTGACCCGATCGTCGAGAGACCCCACCCGGCGAACGTAACAGTGAGCGTGCAAACGGAGGTCCCGGTCTGAACCTCGACGAGTTCCTGCAGACCCGCGGGGAGCGCTGGCGCGAGCTCGACGGGCTGGTCACCCGAGCGGGCCGGCGGGCGGAGTCGTTGGGACCCGATGGCGTCCGCCGGTTGGGGGCGCTCTACCGGGCGACGACCGCCGACCTGGCGCTGGCGCGCCGGCGCTTCGCCGGTGATCCGATCGTGGCGCGCCTCGAGGCGCTGGTCACGCGCGCCCGGCCGCTGGTGTACGAGCGAGCTCGGCGCGGCGCGTCCTTCGCCGAGTTCGCAACGACCGGCTACTGGCAGCGGGTGCGCGAGCGGCCGCGCCTGTTGCTCGTCGCCGCGTTGCTGCTCTTCGGACCGTGGGTGCTGGCCGCGGTCTGGGC
>DATFVT010000067.1:0-2423 GCA_035260105.1 Acidimicrobiia bacterium | reverse complement strand
CCGTGACCCGCCAGGCGAGCCGCGTCGTCGACCTGCCGTCTGTGTCCGACCACCAGCTGATCACCATCACCGCCGCCGACATCCCGCAGTAGCGAGCGCTCCCGTAACCTCACCGTTCATGCGGCGGGTCGGCGCGGCGGTTGTGGCGGTGTTGTTGGTCGTCGTCGCCGTCTACTTCCGGAACAACGTCGTCGATGGGGGCAACGGCGGTAGCGGCGGTGCCCGGTTGCTGTGCGCGGCGGAACTCGAGCCGGCTTGCACCGATCTCGCCGAGCACTCCGACGTGTCCGTCACGGTCGAGCCGGCGGGAACGACGGCACGGTCCCTGGTCGCGCTCCCCGAAGGTCGCCGTCCCGACTTCGACGCGTGGCTGGCACCGGGCCCGTGGGCGCAGATGGTCGACGTGCAGCGGCGCGGCCAGCCACCCCTGTTCGCCAAGCCGTCGGACCCGATCGGACGTTCGCCGCTCGTGCTCGTCGCGCGCGCCGACCGGGCGCCCGTGCTCGAGGCCACACCGCAGTGCAACGGCAAGGTCGACTGGACGTGCATCGGCGCGGTCGCCGGCCGACCGTGGACCGACCTCCCCGGTGGCCAGGCGGCGTGGGGAACGGTCAAGCCCGGGCCGGGCGACCCGACGCTGAGCGCCACCGGTCTGCTGGTCGCGAGCCAGGCGACGAGCGAATTCCTGGACAAGACCGACTACGCCCGCGACGACCTCGACAGCGACCAGTACCTCGACTGGGTCAGCGGGATCGAACGGGCGGTGCCGAAGCTGCCGCCGACGGCGGCGAGCCCGTTCGCGGAGATGGTGCAGCAACTGCCCACGGCGACGTACGACGTCGTCGGCACCACGGAGGCCGAGGCGGGGCCCGGGATCGCCGACGCCGCGCCCGACCGCCGACGGGCACTGACCCTCCTCTACCCTGAGCCGGTGGTCACCGCCGACGTCGTGCTCGCCGCGGTGGCCTCGAGCCCGAGAAGGGACGACGCCGAGGGCCTCGCCGCCAACGGCGACCTGGCCGCGGCGCTGGCACATGAGGGCTGGCGCGTCCCCGGGCAACCGGCCGCCCGCGGCGTGCGCGACACCCCGGCGCTGCCGCGGAGCTCCGGGCTGCCCTCCGATCCCGGCGCGCTGGTCGCGCTGCAGGAGACCTGGAGCGGGGTTCCGAGATGATGTGGAGGGCAGGCACGAAGCGGGTGGCGTTCGCGCTCGCGGTGCTCACGGCGGCGGGCGGCCTGCACCTCGCCACCGCCGGCGCCGCAGCCGCGGCCGACTGCATCACCGTCGACATGGCAGCGTCGCCCGAGAAGATCGACCTCATCACCGATCTGGCCAAGCGGTTCAACGACTCCGACGCCAGCGTCGACGGCGAGTGCATCGCCGTGCGCGTCACGAAGAAGTCGTCGGGTGAAGCGGCGTCGCTGCTCACCGACAACTGGCCCGACGCCAAGGCCAACGGCCCCCGGCCCGTGATCTGGTCGCCGGCGGCGAGCGCGTGGGGCGAGGTCGCCAACCAGCGCCGGGCCGACCAGAACAAGAAGGCGATCGCGCCGACGGGCAAGCCGTTCATGCTCACGCCGCTCGTCATCGCGATGCCGCAGCCGATGGCGGAGGTGCTCGGCTACCCCAACACACCCGTGGGCTACGCCGACATCCTGCGCCTCGCCAACGACCCGGCGGGATGGGGGGCGTTCGGTCATCCGGAGTGGGGCCCGTTCCGCCTTGGCAAGACCAACCCGAACTTCTCGACCAGCGCGCTGAACGCGACGATCGCGCAGTACTACGCGGCATCGGGCAAGACGAGCGGTCTCACCCTCGAGGACCTGAACCGTCCTGACGTCGACGCGTTCGCGCGGGCCATCGAGTCGTCGGTCGTGCACTACGGCGACACCACGCTGACGTTCCTGAACAACCTGTACCGGGCCGACCAGCGGGGCACCGGGCTCACGTACGTCTCCGCCGTCGCCGTCGAGGAGAAGTCGGTTATCGACTTCAACAAGGGGAACCCGGACGGGATCCTCGACCCCGGCGAGAAGCCGAAGCCGCCGCGGGTACCGCTGGTCGCGATCTACCCGAAGGAAGGGACGCTGTTCTCCGACAACCCCTTCTACACGCTCGACGCGCCGTGGGTGAGCGCCAAGGAGAAGCAAGCCGCGGCCAAGTTCGAGCAGTACGTCCAGCAGCCCGCCAACCAGAAGCGCGTGCTGCGGTTCGGGTTCCGGCCCGGGAACCCGCGGGTCGCGATCGGCGCACCCATCGATCCCAAGTACGGCGTCGACCCCAACCAGCCGCAAACGACCCTCGAGCTCCCGCCCCCACCCGTCCTCGTCGGCCTGATCGACCGGTGGGGGCAGAACCGCAAGTCGGCCCGGGTGCTGATGGTCATCGACGTGTCCGGGTCGATGGGCGAGCCCGCCGGTGG
>DATFVT010000066.1:0-6217 GCA_035260105.1 Acidimicrobiia bacterium | reverse complement strand
GACGCCGGCGGCGGTGGCCGAGCTCGAGCTCACACCGGGCACCCCGGTGTGGGCGTCGGTCAAGGCCACCGAGATCACTGTGTACCCGGCGTAGACACGCTCCCCTGCATGGGCTCGCGGTTCACGAGCTCCTTGACCCGGTCGGGCAGGTTCTTCTTGATCTGGTCGGCCTTCCGGGAGTCCAGCTTGCCGTCCTTCACGGCCTGGTCGACGTCGGCGGTCGCCGCCTTCACGATTGCGTTCACGACGTCGTCGGCGGACTTGCCGTGGTCCTGGGCGACCTGGGCGATCGACTTGCCGTTCTTGTGCGCGTCCCTCAGGTCGTTCGTGGAGACACCGATCTCCTTGGCCGCGGCCTGCACCGCGTCCCGGAGCACCCGGTAACCGCGGCGCGGCTTCGTCTCGTTGACGAACCGGTTCGCGACGTCGGGCAGCTTCTGCTTGGCCTGGGCGGCGCGGTTGGCGTCGACCGTGCCCGCGGCGGCTTTCTCGTCGATCTTCTGGCTCAGTGCCGCGACGATGGCGTTCACGACGTTGCTCGGGTCGACGCCATGGTCGTTCGCGACCTGGGCGACGGTCTTCCCGCTCCGGATCTCGCTGCGCAGCTCCTCCGGCGAGACGCCGATCGTTGCGGCGGCGGTCTGGCCGGCGGCGCGAATCCCGGCGTGGCCCCGGCCCCCCTGACCTGGCCCGGCGGCGGCGGCAACGGAGGCGCCGCCGGCGACGAGCAGGCCGGTGACGGCGACGGCGGCAACGAGCTTCTTCATCCTGGGTCCCTTCGTGTGCGAACCCGCTCAGCAAACACGTCCTGCATGAGCAGACTGTGAGGCGGCCGCGAGCACGCGGCCATCCCCGGGGCTGCGGGCGAGAGCCCCGCCCCGGCTGTCACCCCGGTTTACGCTGGTCCCGTGGCCCAGCGGCAGGATCAGGGCCCGGAGTTCGAGCTGCGGACCCGCGCCCGCGCGGAGCAGCTGCAGCACGTACGCCACGAGCTGGGATCGTGGCTGGACGGGCAGAGGGCGGCACCCGACGTGGGAGCCGAGATCGCGCTCGCCGTCCACGAGGCGGCCGCAAACGTCGTCGAGCACGCCTACCGCGACGGCCCCGGGGAGCTCGTCGTGCGGGCGCGCGCCGACGACGGCCGGGTCACGGTCGTCGTCGAGGACGAGGGCGAGTGGCGCGCGCCGAGCCGCACCGACCAGGGCGGGCGGGGCTTGGCGCTGATGCACGGGCTCATGGACGACGTGGAGATCACCGCCGTCGAGGACGGGACCGGCACCCGGGTGACGCTGCGCCGCGAGGTCCACCGCGCGTGATCGAGCCGCCTACTGCTTCGCGGCCCGGTCGATGTGTCCGGCCGCCTGGATCAGCGCGAGGTGGCTGAACGCCTGGGGGAAGTTGCCGACCTGCCGCCGGAGCGTCACGTCGTACTCCTCGGCGAGCAAGCCGACGTCGTTCGCCAGCCCCACGACCCGCTCGAAGAGTGCCCGTGCCTCGTCGACCCGCCCGTTGAGCGCGAGCGCGCTCACGAGCCAGAACGAGCAGGCGAGGAACTGGCCCTCCGTGCCCGGCAGCCCGTCGTCGGTCTCGGTCGTGGAATAGCGCGCAATCAAGCCGTCATGGCCGAGATCGGAGCGCACGGCGTCGATCGTCCCGGTGACCCGATCGTCGTCGCCCGGAAGGAAGCCGACGATCGGGATGAGGAGCGTGCTCGCGTCGAGCTCCCTCGAGCCGTAGTACTGGGTGAACGTCTTGCGGTCCGGGTCGTAGGCGTGCTCGCAGACATCGTCGTGGATCCGGCGGCACACCCGCCTCCAGCGATCGGCCGGCGCATCGAGCCCGAAGCGTTCGGCCGTCAGTGCGGACCGGTCGAGCGCCACCCATGCCATGACCTTCGAGTGCGTGAAGTGCCGACGCGGGCCGCGCCCCTCCCAGATGCCGTCGTCGGGCTCGTCCCAGACCTCCTCGACGTGCTCGAGGAATCGTTCGAAGCGCGGCCGGTCCCTGGGGTCGGGCGGCCTCCCGAGATGCTCGGAGGCGACGAACACCACGTCCGCGATCTCACCGTAGACGTCGAGCTGGAACTGCTCCGACGCTGCGTTCCCGATCCGCACCGGGCTCGAGCCCTCGTAACCGGGAAGCTCGTCGAGCTCGAACTCGGTCAGGCGCCGCTCGCCCGCGACGCCGTACATGATCTGGAGCTTCGACGGTTCTCCGGTGCCGACCCGCCAGGCGTAGTCGCTGAACGCGAGCGCTTCCTCCGTGTAGCCGCCGGTCAGCAGCGCGTTGAGCGTGAGCGCCGAGTCACGCAGCCAGCAGTAGCGATAGTCCCAGTTCCGGACGCCACCGATGCCCTCGGGAAGCGATGTGGTCGGCGCCGCCACGACCGCCCCGGTGACCTCGTGGGTCATGGCCTTGAGCGTGATCAACGACGTGAGCACCTGGTCGCGATATTCGCCGTCGTACGCGCAGCGGGCCGACCACGCCCGCCACCATGCTTCGGTCCGGGCAAGCGCCGACTCGGCGTCCTCGATCGATGCTGCAGCCTGGTAGGAGGCATGCCAGCTGAGGACGAACCGCTGGCGCGCGCCTTCGATCGCAGAGAACTCCGCGACGGTCACGTCGTGGTCGGTTCGAAGCTCGAGGGGCGTGCTCAAGTGGAAGGCGTCCGGACCCGCCTGGGCCAGCGCGCCGTCGTCCACGGGCTCGACCCACGGGACGATCGCCGCGTAGTCCGGCCGCAGCGCGAGCTCCATCCTCATGGGCACGCGCCCTCGCAAGCCCTCGACGATGCGGACGAGTTGGGGCGTCTCCCCGACGCGTCTTGGCATGAAGTCGATCAGGCGAACGGCGCCCTCGGGGGTCGCGAAGTCGGTCTCGAGGACGAGCGTCCCCGGCCGGTACCGACGCGATCCCGCCCGCGGCTCGCTCACCGGCGCGATGGCCCAGCGTCCGTGATTCTCGTCGCCGAGCAGAGCCGCGAAGCACGACGCCGAGTCGAAGCGCGGGAGACAGAGCCAGTCGACGGATCCGTTGCGACCGACCAGGGCCGCCGTTTGGAGATCGCCGATGAGCGCGTAGTCCTCGATCCTCAGGCCGGCTCTCCCCTCGTCCAGCGGCTCGGAGGATGTCAGTCTGCCTCTCGCGGCGACCGCCTCATGGGAATGCGCCCACGTCGCGCGATCCCCTCCGGGCGGGCCACCATGGTGGGATGAGCGAACGTCTCGACCGGTACCGGGCCAAGCGGGACTTCGAGGCGACGCCGGAGCCGGCCGGCGACACCGCGGGCGAGAAGCCCGGCGGCCGCTTCGTCGTCCACGAGCACCACGCCCGCAGCATGCACTGGGACCTCCGGCTCGAGCACGACGGCGTGCTGCTGTCCTTCGCCGTCCCCCGCGGCATCCCGCCCGACCCGAAGCGCAACAACCTCGCCGTCCACACCGAGGACCACCCGCTCGAGTACCTCGACTTCGAGGGCGACATCCCGAAAGGCGAGTACGGCGGCGGGTCGATGCACGTCTGGGACCGCGGCCGGTACGACACCGAGAAGATGCGCGACGACGAGCTCATCATCACCCTGCACGGCGACCGCGTCCGAGGCCGGTACGCGCTGTTCCAGACCGACGGCGACAACTGGATGATCCACCGCATGGACCCGCCGCAGGATCCCGACCGTGAGCCGATGCCCAAGCACGTCGAGCCGATGCTCGCGACGCTGTCGAGGGAGCTCCCCCGGGACCAGGACCACTACGCGTTCGAGGTGAAGTGGGACGGCGTGCGCGCGATCGCCTACGTGGACGGGGGCCGGGTCCGGTTCGAGAGCCGTCGCGGCGGTGAGATCACGTCGCGCTACCCGGAGCTCCGCGCGATGGGCCCCGCCCTCGGATCCACCACGGCCGTGCTGGACGGCGAGATCGTCGCGTTCGAAGGCGAGAGTCCGAGCTTCGAACGCCTCCAGCGCCGCATGCACGTGGCGAACGAGCGGGCCGTCCGCCGCCTGATGGGCGAGGTCCCCGTCGTGTACGTGATCTTCGACGTCCTGTGGCTCGAGGGTCATTCGACCCTGGAGCTCCCGTACCGCGACCGGCGCAAGCTCCTCGACGAGCTCGCGCCCCAGGGACCGTCGTGGCAGACGCCCGCCGCGCACGAGGGCGACGGCAGGGCGCTGCTCGACGCGACGAAGCGCCTCGGGCTCGAAGGCGTCGTCGCGAAACGGCTCGACAGCCTGTACGACCCGGGCCGGCGATCACGCGCCTGGCTGAAGGTGAAGAACCAGAACAGCCAGGAGCTCGTGATCGGCGGATGGCTGCCCGGCAAGGGGGCCCGGACCAGCAGCCTGGGGGCGTTGCTCGTCGGCTACTACGAGTCCGGCGAGCCCGACGCGCCGTTGCGGTACGCCGGGCGCGTCGGCACCGGGCTGACCGAGACCGAGCTCCGCCGGCTCGTCGAGCTGCTCGAGCCCCTGCGCCGCGACACCAGCCCGTTCACTCCGAAGCCGCGGGTGAAGGACGCGACGTTCGTCGAGCCGAAGCTCGTCGCCGAGGTGCGCTTCACGGAGTGGACGAACGCCGGCGTCGTGCGCGCCCCCGCCTACCTCGGCCTCGTCGAGGACCACGATCCGCACGACGTCGTGCGGGAGGACGTCGCTACAGGTTGAGGGTCATCGCGGTGGGATCCTCGGGATCCACGAAGCAGACCATCTGCTTGCCCGGCTTCAGCGCGTTGAACACGAACGGCGCCATCGACTCCTGATGCGTCACCGGCGAGTCCGGCCGCCCGTCGACGTGGATCACGAGCTCCATCTCGACCACCGGGTTCATACCGACGCGACTCCCGGTGTCACGGAACTGGTGGAGTGTGGCCGTGCCCTTGAGACCCGTGGACCGGAGGCGGCCCACGTCGCCCTGGTTGGCCAGGTTCTTCATGTACGCGGCGGCGTTGGCGGTGCCCTGTGCCATGTCCCGCGTGCTCGGCACCTTCGGCATGTCCCGGATGATCTGGCCCCAGGACTTGTCGCTGCCGTCCGCCGCCTGGTTCTTCTTCTTGTCCTTCTTGAAGAGTCCCACCGCTGCTCCCCTGTCCTCCGTGTCGGCGACCGTTGTCCCCGACATCGAACCGCGACTCCCCTCCATGTGCCTGAGTAGCCGGTACTCAAAACCGTCCACGCGGAAATGAGTACCGCCTACTCAGGCGACGCCTGCCCCGATCCCGCACCCTGAGCTGACGACGGGGTCCCCGCCCCGACGACGACCAGGAGGCGAACCCCGTGGGATTCTTCAAGAACATCAAGAGCACGATGGGCAGCGCGACCGAGGCCGCCAAGGCCAGCAGGCAACTCCAGGCCGAGACGCAGGGCATCCAGTCCGGTGAGGTCGGCTGGGACCCGAACGACCCTGCGTTCGCGCCGATCGAGGGCGTCGACTGCGACACCTACGCCCGGATCATGGGCGGCCTGGGCAAGAACCAGATCATGGGCCCCGACAACGTCGAGGAGTACGTGACCGGAAACGGCGTCCCGCCCGGTCGCTGGGGCGACATCTCCATCGGCTGGACGCAGCGGATGCAGCAGTACCCGCACGTTGCCAACCGCATCGGGACGCTCATGTCCCAGGCGTCGATGTAGGAGCCCCCCCCCCACGCCCGATCCGACCCGAGCTCCGGACCAGGAGGAGACGACCATGGGATTCTTCAAGGACATCAAGAGCACGTTGGGCAGCGCGACCGAGGCGGCCAAGAACGCCCCGGCGGCGAAGCAGGCGGCCGAGGCCCAGGCCACGGCGATGCAGGCCGGCATGACCGAGGGCTCCTACGACCCGAACGACTCCGGCTTCGAGCCCGTGGAGGGCGTGACCCTCGAGCAGTACGCCAAGCTCTGCAAGGCCGTCGCCGGCGCCGGGCTGAAGGACGAGGGCGACGTCGACCAGTGGGCCCAGCGGCAGGGGCTCCAGGCCGGCCAGTTCAAGCGGGTCAACGACGAGTACACCAAGCGGATGGGCACGAACCGGGCGCTGACGAACCGGTTCGGAATGCTCTACGCCCAGGGCTGAACCATTTTGGCGTGGGCGCCGTAGAGAAGGACGGGCGCCGGTGGCGTGCCGGCGCGCGTCATTTTGCGAGCCAATCTTCCAACGGGACTTCCCAAACCGTGTTTTCGGGGTCAAAATGGTCGGTGGTGGCTAGCGTGCAACAGTCTGACGCGCGCCTCCAGCAACTGCTC
>DATFVT010000065.1:0-4288 GCA_035260105.1 Acidimicrobiia bacterium | reverse complement strand
TCGCTCGCGACGTCGTCGGCGGCGACGTCGGTGTCGAAGAACATCTCGTAGCTCAGGCCCGAGCAGCCGCCGGGCCGCACGGCGACCCGGAGCACGAGCTCGGGGTTGTCCTCGGCCTCGATGAGCTCCTTCACCTTGGTCGACGCTGTGTCGGTCAGGCTGAGCATTGGTCCTCCTGTTGGTTCACACGCCGCGTTCAGGGTATCCGACCGAAACGGTGACGTGGCACGGCTCGGGGTCGTACAACGTGGCGAACTCCTCGACCCTTCCCCCGCCCACCTGGTCCACGACGCCCTCGCACAGGCCACGATGCAGGTTGCACACCAGCTCGGGATACGCCTCGGCCAGCTCCCGGAAGGGACAGTGCAGGAACTCGATGCGGGTCGCGCCCTCGTACTGGCCGTCGGCGGCGTCGGGAGCGGGCTCGAACCCGAGCTGGGCGAGCTCGTCGTCGAGGGCTCGCAGGCAGCTGCGCGTGCGGGCGCGCTTGGCGGCTTCGGTGCCCCAGGCGTGGCCGGTGTCGGCGGCGTCGTCGGGATCGGCGCCGACGCGCTCGGCGAGGCTGGCGAGCAGACCCGCGAGCAGCGCGTGCGCCGGCGGATCGAACCCGAGACCGGGCGCGCCGTCGGCGAGGAAGTAGAGGTGCTGGGGCCGTCCGACCGTGCCCCGGTGCACGGCTTCGGCCTCGATGAGGCCGGCGTCGCGCAGGCGATCGAGGTGCAGCCGCACCGTGTTGGCGTGGAGGCCGAGGCGGTCGGCGAGCTCCGGTGCCGACAGCGGCGCGGTCGACGTCGCCAGCTCGCGGTACATCGCATAGCGGGTCTCGTCGCCAAGCGCCTTGAGAACCGTGAGCTCGTCCGGACGCTTGCCCATGCGGGCTTGACCGTAGCCGCGGCTGGGCATATTTTCAAGATGACCGCTGGTTTTATTGCCTGATGGCTCTCCGCACGCCCGATCCCGACGACCCCGGCGCGCCGGTCCACCGACCCGCCGAGGGTCCCCCGCCCAGCTCCGCCGACGTGCGTCGAATGCTCGAGGGTGTCATCGACCCCGAGCTGCACGCCAGCATCGTCGAGCTGGGGATGGTGCGCGACGTCCGCGTCGGCGCCGACGGCGAGGTGACCGTGAAGGTCGCGCTCACGACGGCGGGCTGCCCGCTGCGGGCCCAGATCCAGAGCGACGTGGAATCGAAGGTGCGCGGGCTCCCGGGTGTCGGCGACGTCCGGGTGGAGTACGGCGAGATGACCCAGGACGAGAAGTCGGCTGTCATGCAGCGCGCTCGCTGGCAGGCGCACGAGAACCCACCCGGAACCGAGGTGCTGCCCACGACACGTGTCCTCGCGGTCGCGAGCGGCAAGGGCGGCGTCGGCAAGTCGTCGGTGACGGTGAACCTCGCGGCCGCGCTCGCGGCGCAGGGACGAACCGTCGGCGTGCTCGACGCCGACATCTGGGGTTTCAGCGTGCCGCGCATGCTCGGCGTCGACGGACGGCTCGGCGGCTCCGACGGCAAGATCGATCCGAACGTCGTCGACGTACCGAATCACGCCGACCCGTCCGGGTCGCCTGGTCGGATCAAGGTCGTGTCGATGGGCTTCCTCGTCGACGACGCCCAGACCGCGCTCATGTGGCGGGGCCTGATCCTCGCCCGTGCCCTCGAGCAGTTCCTCACGGACGTGCGGTGGGGTGAGATGGACTACCTGCTGATCGACATGCCGCCCGGCACGGGCGACATCCAGATGGCGCTGGCGCGGCTGCTGCCGAGCACCGAGCTGCTCGTCGTGACCACCCCGTCGCTCGCCGCGCAGCAGGTCGCCGCGCGCGTCGCCGACATGGCCCGACGCAGCTACTTGAAGGTGATTGGGGTCATCGAGAACATGAGCGCCTTCGCCGCGCCCGACGGCACGCGCCATGCCATCTTCGGCGAGGGCGGCGGCGCCGCGCTGGCGCGCGAGATCGGCGCCCCGCTCATCGGCGCCGTGCCCATCGAGCCCGGCGTCTCGGCCGGCGGCGACGCCGGCAAGCCTGTCGCCATCACCGCCCCCGACAGCGCCGCCGGCGCCGAGTTCCACCGCATCGCGGAGCGGATCGTCGACGAGCTGCTGCCGCCGCTGGATCTCAGCTCGTGCACGGCGCGCATCTTCGAGCTCGCCGATACCAACCTCGCCGCGAAGGACGCCGCCGCGCGATAGAACGACCGGGTGGACGACTCGGGTGGAACCGTCCTGCTGGTCGGAGTGATCTTCCTGGTCATCGGCGCGGTGATGATCGGTATCGCGATCTTCTTCGTCCGCCGGACTCGGCAGTTCCTCCGAACCGCGCTCGAGGCCACCGGCACGATCTTCGAGCTCCGCGAGTCCTCGGGCTCCGAGGGGGGCACGGTGTACTCGGCGGTCGTGGAGTTCCAGACCGCGGACGGCCGGAGCATCCGCTGGGAGGAGTCGATGGCGAGCAACCCGCCTGCCGGCCAGCCGGGCGAGCAGCTCGTCATGAAGTACGACCCGGCGAACCCGCAACGGGCACGAATCGCCAAGGCCACCCGGATGTGGTTCATGCCCGTGCTCTTCGGGGGTCTCGGCCTGCTGTTCCTCGTGATCGGCGTCGTGCTGACCGTCGCCGGACTGGTCGCGTGACCTATGCGAGCTTCCACGCCGACTTCACGCTGCCGCCCTCGACCTTCCCCTCGGCCTTGAGCTTCAGCAGGTGGGCGTGCACCTGCCGTCCCGCCCACTCCTCCAACTCGGGTGGCGTGCCGGCGTAGACCCGGTCGACGATCTCCGTGACCCGCAGCGGTCCGTCCTTCAACGCCTTCAGGATCTGGCGCTCGCGGGCCCGGCGATGCTTGAGGTACTCGTCGATCTTCGCCCTGGGTTCGTCGATCACGTCTCCGTGACCGGGTGCGATGCGCGCCACGCGCCGCTTCTTCAGCTTCTCGAGCGACGCCATGTAGGCGGCCATGTCGCCGCCTCGGGCGGGGTTCACCACCGAGAACGTTCCGTTGAGGATGACGTCGCCGGTGAACAGCACGCGCTCCTCTTCCAGGAGGAAGCAGATGTGGTTGGGCGCGTGACCGGGGGTGCGGATCACCTCGAGCCCGAACTCCGTGCCCTCGATGCTGTCACCCTCGCCGACTGTCCGGTCGGGCGTGACGACCGGGTCGCGCTTCGAGAAGGCGACGACCTCGGCGCCGGTCGCCTTCACCAGACGCTCGGTGGCGGGCGCGTGGTCGGGATGCGTGTGCGTGAGCAGCACCCACCGAACCCGCTCGCGCATCGACGCGCCGATGATGGCGTCGATGTGCTTCTTGGTATCGGGCCCCGGGTCGATGACCGCCACCTCGTCGATGCCCACGAGATACGTGTTCGTGCCCGGGCCAGTGAGCGGGCCGGGATTGGGCGCGACGATGCGGCGCACGAGAGGTGACAGCGCGCTGGGAACCCCCGGCGTCATGTCGGGCATCAGGCCACCCCCTCGTAGCCGGGGTCGCCGGGGAGCAGGATGCGCGCCCCACCCGCGTCCGCGACGACGCGTGGCTCAGAGGCAGTGACCGCCGCGAGGAGCTCGCGCGCGGTCGCGAAGCGCGCTAGCTGCTCGAGGTTCCGCATCGTCGGGAAGATGATCTCCAGCTCGCCTCGTTCGGCGCCGGCGAGCGCGTCGTCGGGACGGGTCCACACCGAGGCCACCGTCTCGCTGTCGTCGTGCAGGTAGGCGTGCCCCTCGGGCGCGGCGGCGACGAAGAACCAGGTGTCGTAGCGGCGCGGGGCCCCCGGTGGGGTGATCCAGTGCGAGAAGAGATGGAGTGCGGCCGTGTCGAGCACGAGATCCTCGCCCACGACGACGTCGACGAAGGGGCGCTCGCCCCGCCCGACCTCACGGCGCGCCGACTCCAGCCGGGCCGCGGCGCCCGCTTCGTCGAGGTCGACCGGCTCGCCCGTCCTGGCCGACCGCGCGAGCAGCACGCCGGCCTCCTCGAAGGCCTCGCGGATGGCGGCGACCCAGAACCCGATGCCGCCGGCGTGCAGGCCGAGCTGTGTGCTCGCGTCCGAATCGTCCCGGCCGTGGCAGCGGCCGAGCAGCGCGGCCTCCCGATCTCCGGGGTCGACGGCGCCGCCGGGGAACACGTAGGCCCCGCCCATGAACTCGGCGGCGGGAGTGCGCCGGAGCATGAACACCTGAAGGTCCGGGGCGTCACGGACGAGCATCACGGTGGCGGCCTCTCGAGGGGTCACCACCGCGACACCCCCGAATCGGGCTCGGCCGAAGACCCAAGAACGTCGCGCACTGCACCACC
>DATFVT010000064.1:0-7329 GCA_035260105.1 Acidimicrobiia bacterium | reverse complement strand
CGCATGCGCGCCTCGATGCGGCCGAGGTCGTCCTCGGTGAAGTGCCGCCCGTCGGGGAGCTCGAAGTCGTAGTAGAAGCCGTCTTCGATGGCGGGCCCGATGGCATAGCGCGCGCCGGGGAAGAGGTCGGTGACTGCCTGGGCCATCACGTGCGCCGTCGAATGACGCAGGACGTCGCGCCCCTCCGGGGTAGCGGGCGTGACAATGCTGACGGCGGCGTCGTGGTCGATCGGGCGGTCGAGATCCACCCAGTTCCCGTCGACCCGGGCGGCGATCGCGTCCTTGGCGAGGCGTCTGCCGATCGAGGAGGCGATCCCGGCGGGCGTCGTGCCCGTGTCGTATTCGCGCTGCGATCCGTCCGGCAGCGTGATCTTCACCTGGTCGGCCATCTCCCCGGCGACGATACCAGTGGGCCTTTAGCCTGAAGGTGTGATTGAGCGCTCCTCCGTGCAGTACGCGCAGAGCGGGGACGTGCACGTCGCGTACGAGGTGGTGGGCGGCGGCGACATCGACCTCGTGCTCGTCCAGGGGTTCGTGAGCCACCTCGACCTCGAGTGGGACAACCCGCACATGGTGCGATTCCTCGAGGGGTTGGCGTCGTTCGCCCGCCTGATCCTCTTCGACAAGCGCGGCACCGGGCTTTCGGACCGCTCGGTCGGCGTCCCGACGCTCGAGGAACGGATGGACGACGTGCGGGCGGTGATGGAAGCCGCCGGATCCGAGCGGGCCGTGCTGATGGGCGTCTCCGAGGGCGCTCCGATGTCGATCCTGTTCGCGGCGACGTACCCCGACCGAACGCAGGCGCTCGTGCTGCACGGCGGGATGGCGCGCACGACCGGAGCTCCGGACTACCCGTGGGCGCCGCCCGCCGACGCGCTGGTCGAGGCGGCGGCCGAGCTCCTGCAGCCCATCCTGTACACGGGTGAAGACCTCGAGGTGTGGGCGCCCTCGCTCGCCGAGGACCGGCAGGCCAAGGACTGGCTGGCGCGTTACCGACGAGCCGGGATCAGTCCCGACGGGCTGGCCGACTTCTACGCCATGTTCCTGGACATCGACGTGCGCGACGTCCTGCCCACGCTGCGAGTGCCGACCCTCGTGCTGCACCGGCACGGCGACCGCGTCGTCAACTGGCGCGCCGGACGCTGGATGGCCGAGCAGATCCCGGGCGCCAGGTTCGTGCGGCTCGAAGGCCAGGACCACCTCCCTTGGAGCGGGGACGACGAGGTCGTCGAGGAGGTTCGCGAGTTCCTCACCGGCGTCCGGGTGGCGGCGGAGCCCGATCGCGTCCTGGCCACCGTCATGTTCACGGACGTCGCGTCCTCGACGGAGCGAGCGGCCGCGCTCGGCGATCATCGCTGGAAGGAGCTCCTCGACGCGCACGACGCCGCCGTCCGCCGTCAGCTCGAGGCGTTCCGTGGGCGTGAGGTGAACACGACCGGGGACGGCTTTCTCGCGACGTTCGACGGGCCGGCGCGCGCCATCCGGTGCGCGGCCGCGATTCGCGCCGCCGCCGCCGACCTCGGTCTCGAGGTTCGCATCGGTCTCCACACCGGCGAGGTCGAGGTCCGGGGAAACGACATCGGCGGGCTGGCCGTGCACATCGGACAGCGCGTGTCGGCGCAGGCCGAGCCGTCCGAGATCCTGGTATCGAGCACGGTCAAGGACCTCGTGGCCGGCTCCGGGATCGAGTTCGACCCCCGCGGTGAGCACGAGCTCAAGGGCGTCCCCGACCGGTGGCGCCTCTTCGCGGTCAAGGGCTGAGCATGCCGCCGCAGCAGATCGCGCCCAAGCTGTTGTCGTGGGCGTCCGAGCTGGACGAGCAGACGCTCGCCCAGGCGCGGAGGACGGCACGCCTGCCGATCGTCGAGGGGCACGTCGCGCTCATGCCCGACGCCCACCTGGGCATCGGCGCCACCGTCGGCTCCGTGATCCCGACGCGTGACGCCATCATCCCGGCCGCCGTCGGCGTCGACATCGGGTGCGGGATGATCGCGGTCGAGACCGATCTCACACGGTCGGGGATGCCGGACGACCTGGGTCGCCTCCTTCCCAGGGTCGAGCGCGCCATCCCCGCCGGCGCCGGCAAGGGCCACGGGAAGCGTGCGGGCGCGGGGCAGGCGTGGTTGGGCGACCACCCGCCGAGGCGCGGCCTCTCGTCCAAGCAGCGGGAGAAGACCGTGACCCAGTTCGGCACGCTCGGGTCCGGCAATCACTTCCTGTCCGTGGCCGTGGACGAACGCGAGCGGGTCTGGACCGTCGTGCATTCCGGCAGCCGCGGCATCGGCAACGAAATGGCGACCGAGCACATCGAACGGGCCCGGAAGCTCGCGCAGCGTGCGGGACTGCAGCTCGAGGACCGCGACCTTGCGTACTTCTCCGAGGGCACGGCCGAGCTCGGGGACTACGTCGCCGACATGCTCTGGGCGCAGGAGTACGCACGGGCCAACCGCGAGCAGATGATGGACGTCCTGCTCGACGAGCTGTTCGGGCTCGTCGGCGCGGGGTCGGAAGTCCGGCGCATCAACTGCCATCACAACTACTCCGCGCGCGAGCGGCACGAAGGGCGCGACCTCTGGATCACACGCAAGGGCGCGATCCGCGCCCGTGTAGATGACCGTGGAGTGATTCCGGGGTCCATGGGCAACGCCATCCACATCGTGCGTGGACGCGGCAATCCTGCGAGCTACGAGTCCTGTGCCCACGGCGCCGGCCGGCGGCACAGCCGGCGCCAGGCGAAGAAGCGGTTCTCCGCGGACGAGCTACGCGCGCAGATGGCGGGAACGGCATGGAACCGGGACCGCGCCGGCGCCCTCGTCGACGAGATCCCGGACGCGTACAAGGACCTCGCCCAGGTCATGGCGGATCAGGAGGACCTGGTCGAGGCCGAGCACACGATGCGCGAGATCCTCAACTACAAAGGCTCGTGACGCGCTACCCGTGCTCGAGCGGCCGGCTGAGGTCGACGCCGAGGAGGTCGCCCAGCTCGCGGAGTGCCGCCGGGGCGGTCGTGTCGCCTCCGCCGGACAGGATGGCGCTGGCGAGGTCGTCGAGCGCCTCGAGCGCCTTGGGCGCGTCGAGATCGCTGTCGAGCGCGCGCCGCACGCGCTCGGCGAACGGCCGGGGATCGGCGCCGCCGGGCCGCTCGGTCGCCGCGAGCAGGCGGTGCAGCAACGCATTGCCCTCGTCGAGATCGGTGTCGTGCCATTCGAACCCGGCCCGGTAGTGATGGCGCATGAGCGCAAGGCGGATGGCGCGCGGGTCGGCAACCTTCAAGAGGTCGCTGACGAAGACGAGATTGCCGAGTGACTTCGACATCTTCTCGCCCTCGTAGCTGACCATCGCCGAGTGCATCCAGTGCCTCGAGAAGGTCTCACCGGAGATGGACTCGCTCTGGGCGATCTCGCACTCGTGGTGCGGGAAGATCAGGTCGGTGCCGCCGCCGTGGAGATCGAGCGTCGGGCCGAGCGCGTCCATCGACATGACCGAGCACTCGAGGTGCCACCCGGGTCGCCCGACGCCGAAGGGTGCCCGCCATGCCGGCTCCCCCGGTTCCGACGGCTGCCACAGGATGAAGTCGAGCGGCGCCCGCCGGTGCGGGTCGTCGGGGTTGCCGCCGCGCGCCCGCGCCAGCCGGATCATGTGCTCGAGGGAGTAGTGCGACAGCTCGCCGTAGCGCGGGAAGGTCGAGACGTCGAAGTACACCGTGCCGTGTGTGAGGTAGGCGTGCCCGGCGTCGAGCAGCTGCGTGGCCATCTCGATCATGCCGTCGATGGCCTCGGTGGCGCGGGGCTCCGCCGCCGGCGGGCGCATGCCGAGCGCGTCCATGTCGGCCTGGAAACGGGCGAGCTCGGCATCGGCGAGCTCCAGGTAGTCGACCCCCAGCTCGCGCGCCTTGGGGAGGATCGAGTCGTCGACGTCGGTGACGTTGCGCACCATCCGTACCTCGTGCCCGAGCTCCTCCAGCCGCCGCGTGAGCAGGTCGTAGGTGATGTAGGTGGCGGCGTGGCCCAGGTGCGTCGAGTCGTAGGGCGTGATCCCGCATACGTACACGCGCACGACGGGCCCGACCTCGAACGGCACCAGCGCCCGTTGTGCCGTGTCGTGGATGCGCAGGGTCACCGTGCGGACGGCGGGTGAGGGTCGACCCCGACGAGCCGGAGGCTGGCCTTGCCCTTGTGCCGAAGATTGATCGTGAGAAGCAGTGCCGCGAACGCCTCGATGCCCACTGAATTGGCGAGCGACCCGCCGTCGAACCCGCGCAGGTCGGGGATCCCGGCAACGAGATCGAGCACCGTCGCGCGGGCGACGTCGTCGTCGGCGCAGGCGATCACGTCGCTGGCGATGGCGGAGTCCAGATCAGCCAGGGCCGCGGCGGGGACGTGTTGGAGTGCGGCCACGACGCGTGCCCGGGGCACAGCGGCCTGCATCGCCAACGCCAGCGATCCCTCGTCGGGCAACACCGGGTGGAACTCGCGGCCCTGCTTCGTGAGCCCGTTCGCCATGTCGACGACGACCTTGCCCGCCAGCGCGTCCTCATGAGTCTTCGCCGTCGACACCGCCGCGTCCCATTGCGTCCCGACCACGACGAGCTCCGCGTTCGCGGCGTCGGCGTTTCCTCCGGCTTGGAGGCTCTTGACGCGGTCGCCCCACCGCTGCCGCGTCTCCGCCACCGCGGCTTCGGCGCGCGCGGGGTCTCGGGAGCCGGCGATCACGTCGTACCCGACACTCGCCAGCCGGGCGGCCAGGGCCCCGCCCGCCGGACCGGTCGCGCCCAGCACACCGATCTTCATGAGAGAGAGCCTGGCACATCGGCTCTAGGCTGCCGCCAACGACCGGGGGGCATGCGATGAAGTTCGGCATCTTGTTCGCCAACGTCGGGCCGTACGTGCAACCGGAGATGGCCGCATCGCTCGGGCGCATCGCCGAAGAGCACGGGTTCGAGTCCATCTGGACGGTCGAGCACGTCGTCGTTCCCGGGGACTACCAGTCGGAGTACCCGTACTCGCCGACCGGTCGCATGCCCGGCCCGGAGGAGAGCCCGATCCCCGACCCGCTGATCTGGCTGACATGGGTGGGCGCGGCCACGACGTCTCTCAGGCTCGCGACCGGCATCCTGATCCTCCCGCAACGCAATCCCGTGATCCTCGCCAAGGAGCTCGCGACGCTCGACGTCCTGTCGGGCAGCCGGGTCGAGCTCGGTGTCGGCGTCGGTTGGCTGCGCGAGGAGTTCGACGCGCTCGGGGTGCCCTTCGAGGAGCGCGGCGCCCGCACCGACGAGTACATCGAGGCGCTGCGCTGCCTCTGGCGCGACGACGAGCCGTGCTTCGTCGGTCGCTACGCGAACTTCGATCGGGCGAAGAGCTATCCCAAGCCGCCCCGGGGCACCATTCCGATCCACGTCGGCGGGCACACGATGCCGGCCGCACGGCGCGCCGGCCGCCTCGGTGACGGGTTCTTCCCCGGGCGCTCGACCGACGACGAGCTCGGACCGCTGATCGAGACGATGCGCGCGTCGGCGAAGGACAACGGTCGCGACCCGGACGCGATCGAGGTCACCGCGGGAGGCGCGTTGGACCTCGACGGCGTCCGCCGCTTCGGCGACCTCGGCGTCGATCGGATCGTGCTCCCACCGCTCGGCTGGGATCTCGACACCCTCCGCGAGCAATTCGGACGGTTCTCGGAGAACGTCATCGCGAAGGCCGGTTGACGCCGTGGCCTCCGACGACGACACGTCACCGGGCATCCCGCTGTGGTTCAAGGTCGGGTTGGTCATCGTGGCCGCGATCGGCGTGTGGCTCGCAGTCGGGATCGTCTTCGCGACGCTCCGGGTCGCGCTCGCCTTCGCCGGGTACGTGATCGTGGCCTTCCTCGCCTACCAATTCGGCAAGTGGGTCGGTCGGAACTCGGCTCGAGACGTCTCCTGACCGTCGGTCACGCCTGACGGTGCAACGGTGGCGCGCTCGTCGGGGGGCGCCACCCGCTCGTTACGGGCTACGCGATGCAGTCGGCGCCGAGGAGGACGCGCAGGTCGGCGTAGAGGCCGTTGCTCGAATCGACGAGATAGTCGTCGGCGAGCTGGAGGACGGTGGTCCGGTCGGGTCCTTCGAGGTGCACGTAGACCGCGCTGTCGCCCGGGTGCAGTCGCAGGATGTCCTTGAGCCCCTCGACCTTGTCGTTTGTCAGTGCCGCCCGCTTGACCCGGATCCGCACCGGCGGCCCGCCGTCGAGGACGACCTCGGGCTGGGTGACCTCCATGGCGATGATCTTGGGGTCGTCGTCGCGCAGGTCCAGCCGGCCCTTCACGCACAAGATGGCGTCCTCTTCCAGGAGGTGCCCGTACGACGTCATCGTCTTCGGGAAGACCATGACCTCGAGGGCCGCACCGAGGTCCTCGAGCACGAACGTGGCCATGAGGTCGCCCCGCTTCGTGTACCGCCGATTGAGCGCCGTCACGACGCCTCCGACGACGCGGAGCTCGCCCTCGCGCAGCTCCTTGAGCTCGGTGAGTGTGCACTCGATGTGACGGCGTAACCCGCGCTCGGCTCCCATCAGCGGATGCTCACTGACGTACAGGCCGAGCATCTCCTTCTCGTGGGCGAGACGGGCCCGCTTGTCGAACTCGGTGTCGGGGATCCCGACCCGCTCGTCGAAGCCGTCTCCTGCCGCCCCGGCGGCGTCGCCCGCGCCGCTGTCACCGCCGAACAGGCTCATGATCCCGGCGTCACGCTCACGCCGGCGGGCGAGGGTGTGGTCGACGATCTGCTCGTACACGTGGAGGAGGCCCTTGCGCGGGTGCCCGAGCGAGTCGAACGCGCCCGCCTTGATGAGCGACTCGATCGTGCGCTTGTTGAGCGCCTGCGGGTCGACGCGCTCGCAGTAGTCGAAGAAGTCCTGGTACGGGCCGCCGTCATCGCGAGCGGCCACGATGTGCTCGACGAGGCCCTCCCCGACATTGCGCACCGCGGACATACCGAACCGGATCGATCCGTCACGCACGGCGAAGTCGCTCTCGGACTGGTTCACGTCCGGGACGAGCACCGGGATCCCGACCTGCCTGCACTCGTTGAGGTAGACGGCGGTCTGGTCCTTGTTCGTCTTCACGCTGGTGAGCAGGGCGGCGAGATACTCGACCGGGTAGTTCGCCTTCAGGAATGCCGTCTGGTACGCGACGTAGCCGTAGCCGACCGAGTGTGACTTGTTGAACGAGTAATCGGCGAAGGGCTCGATGATGTCGAACATCTCCTCGCCGAAGTCCCGGTTGTGGCCCTGAGCGACGCAGCCCTCGACGAACTTCGAGCGTTCCTTGGCGATCAGCGACCGGATCTTCTT
>DATFVT010000063.1:0-3652 GCA_035260105.1 Acidimicrobiia bacterium | reverse complement strand
GTTCGGAGTCGTACGTAGTCGCGCCCCATTGCGTCGACCACACCTACGAACACCATGTCGCCGGCCCGCACCGAGATGGTGTCGCCGCGGTGCTGCAGCTCGCGGACCACGTCGACGAGGTCGCGATGACGCGCCCACTGGCGCGCCGCCGCCCTCGTGTAATCCTCCTCCTCGGCGCGCCACTCCTCGCGGGCGGCGCCGAAGATGGGCTCGAGGCCGTCGAATGCGTCGTCCGCCGTCACGCGCAGCGCCTCCGGGGTTCGGTGCGGCGGCACCGTAATCCCCGGAGGCGTCGCTGTCCCCCGTCTCGGGGAGGTCAGTCCTGCTTGACGGCCTCGATCTCGAAGTCGAGCTTGGCCTTCTTGCCGACGAGCACGCCGCCGGTCTCGAGGGCCACGTTCCAGGTGAGACCGAAGTCCTCCCGGTCGACCTCGGTCGTCGCTGAGAAGCCGGCCCGGCGGCCGCCCCAGGGATCGGTCGTCCACCCGAGGTACTCGACCTCGAGAGTGACGGGGCGGGTCACGCCGTGGACGGTGAGATCACCCTCCAGGCGGAACCCACCCGGGTGCTGCCCCTCCACCCTTGTGCTCCGGAAGGTGATCTCCGGGTAGCGCTCGACGTCGAAGAAGTCGGGCGAGCGCAGGTGCCCGTCCCGCTTCTCGTCGCCGGTCTCCACGCTGGCCGGGTCGACGTTCACCTCGACCCACGAGCCCAGCGGGTCCTCGGAGATGTGGATGTTGCCCGAGACGCGGTGGAACTGGCCCCGTACCTTGCTCACCATCAGGTGGCGGGCCGTGAAGCTGACGCTCGTGTGCGCCGGATCCAGCTGCCAGTCGCCCGGATCCGGGATCTCGATGCCCTGGATGCTGCGAGTCTCTGTCTGGCTCATGGTCGCTCCTCCATCCGAGACCTTGGGAATCTCACTTGATGCGGAAACCATTGCATGAGCAATAGTATTCCGCGCAACCGAATCCGCAGCTAGGGTGATCTCCGATGGCCCGCTCCCCCGAGAAGTCCGAGCTCAGCGACGAGCAGCTCGACGCCTGGCGGGCGTTCCTTCGGGCCCAGTCCGCCCTGATCCGGACGCTGGACCGGGAGCTCCAGGAGGACCAGGGCCTTCCCATCACCTTCTTCGACGTCCTCGCCCAGCTCACCGCGGCCGGCGGGCGGCTGCGCATGAGCGAGCTCGCCGACGCGGTCCTGCTGTCGAGGAGCGGCGTCACCCGGCTCGTCGACCGCATGGAGCGGGACGGCCTCGTCAAGCGGGAGCACTGCCCCACCGATCGCCGTGCCATGTACGCCACCATCACCCCGGCCGGGAAGCGCGCGCTGGCCAAGTCCCGGCCCGTCCACCTTCGAGGTGTCGCCCGGCACTTCGCCCGTCACCTCACCCCCGAGGAGACGAAGACCCTCGCCGCCGCTCTCGGTCGCATGGTTCCCGATGACGCCGACGGCGACTCCTGCTAGCGGGTCCGCCAGACTCGGGGCGTGGCCCGCGATCCTCTGCCCGCGCTCCGCAAGATCTGCCTCGCGCTCCCCGAGGCGACCGAGCGGCTGAGCCACGGCGAGCCGACGTGGTTCGTGCGTGGGAAGAAGACGTTCGTCTCGTACGCCGACCACCACCACGACGACCGGCTGGCGTTCGTGTGCGCGGCACCGCCCGGCGCTCAGTCGGCGATGGTGGCGTCGGATCCCGAGCGGTTCTTCGTGCCTCCGTACGTGGGCGGGCGCGGCTGGCTCGGCGTCTACCTGGATCTCGAGGAGCCGGTCGACTGGGACGAGGTCGCCGAGCTCGTCGAGGACGCCTACCGCACCGTGGCGCCCAAGAAGCTGGTGCAGCTGCTCGACGAGGCTTGACGACGAACATACGTTCGCTATACTGAGGTCGCTTCCCTGACGCTTCCCTCGGCCGGTCTTCGTGTGAGAGAGGGTGAGCGTGTTCGAGCGGTTGCACAGCGCCATCGCCGACCTCGACGCCGTGTCGCGCACGCTCGACCCGGCGTGCCTCGACGGACCGACCGCAGCGTCGCTCGTCGAGGTCGCCGCCCGGGGTGAGCGGATCTGCGCTGCGATCAAGGCGCTCGGTGCGCGTCGGGTCCAGGAGACCGACGTCTGGCGCAAGGAGGGCCACCGCAGCGCCGCGCATTGGGTCGCCGAAGCCACCGGTGAGACGGTCGGGGCCGCCGGCCGGACCTTGGAGACGGCCCGCGCGCTCGATCAGCTGCCGGAGACCGGCGCTGCCTTTCGCACCGGCGAGCTCTCGACCACACAGGCCGCGGAGATCGCGGGCGCGGCCGGCGCTGACCCGGCTGCCGAGGCGGAGCTGCTCGACGCCGCTCGTTCGACGAGCGTGAAGGGTCTCCGTGACCGGTGCCGGCAGGTGCGCGCTGGCGCCGAGGCCGACGATGCCGCGTGGGCGCGCCGGCTGCACTGCGGACGCCGCGCCCACGAATGGACCGATCCCGACGGCATGTATCGCATGGAGGGCGCGCCTCGCGCCCAACGCCGGGGAGCGCTTCAGCGCCGCCTGGCGCGCGCACACGGACCGGATCTTCCGCGACGCCCGCCGTGCCGGGCGGCGCGAGCCGCGCACTGCGTACGCGGCCGACGCGCTCGTCGCGCTGGCGAGCGAGGAACCGTGCAAGCCCGTGCAGGTCAGCGCGGTCGTGGACAGCGCCGCGCTCGCCCGCGGCCACAGCCGGCCGGGTGAACGCTGCGAGATCAACTGCGTCGGGTCGGTGCCCGTGACGACCGTCCGCTCCCTGCTGGACGACGCCGTGGTGTCCGTGCTCGTGCGGGACGGCGACGACATCACGGCCGTCTCGTCACCGAAGCGCGTCATCCCGACGAAGCTGCGCCGGGCGCTCGAGGCCCGCTACCCCACCTGCGGCGTCGCGACGTGCGCCAACGACCAGTTCCTCGAGATCGACCATGTCGTCCCTCTCGAGGACCATGGACCGACCGAGCTGGCGAACCTCTGGCGGCTCTGCTCGCACCACCACGCGCTGAAGACGTACTGCGGCTGGAGGGCCGTGGGCAGCAACGGCGATCGCGACCTCGTGCCGCCGTGACGTGAACTTGCGGCGACGGAGAGGATGGTCAGCCGATGACGCCGGTGTCGCGCAGGTCTGCGAGGTCGGAGTCGCCGAGCCCGAGCTCCTTGCGGAGGACCTCGTCGGTGTGTTCGCCGACCCAGGGGACGCGCGTGTCCGGCCCGTCGGCCATCTTCGAGAGCTTGACGGGATTGCCGGGGATCAGGACGGGGTCCTCGACGTCGTCGGTGCGCGGGTGCTCGACGAGCATGTTGCGCGCCGCCACGTGCGGGTCGGCGATGACGTCGGCGGCGGTGTTGCTCGGTCCGGCGGCGACGCCGGCGGCGCTGAGCTCGTGGCAGGCGTCGAGCTTCGTCCTCGTGGACGCCCACTCCTCAACCGCCGGGCGGATCACGTCCTCGAGGTGCTCGCGCCATCCCTGGCGGGTCGCGAGCCGGGGGTCGTTCAGCCACTCGGGATGCCCGACGAGCTCGGCGAGGCGCTCGAACTGGTGCTCGCGGCCGACCTGCATGATGAACCAGCCGTCGGCGGCTCGGAAGCCGTCCATGATCAGCAGCGGCCCGGGGCCGCCGGGGCGGAGGCCCATCGACCAGAAGTTC
>DATFVT010000062.1:0-5048 GCA_035260105.1 Acidimicrobiia bacterium | reverse complement strand
TCATCGGATGCGGAGCCTAGCGCCGGGTGATCAGGCGCCGAACGGAAGCTCGCCCTTCGGGAGCTTGGCGAGCGCGGCGCGCAGCTGCTCGAGGTCCTCGCGATCGAGCGCGAGCAGCTCCGCCGGAGGCTCGTGGAGCCGATCGACGACGCTCGCACGCGTCCTCGCGCCGAGCGGCGTCAGGACGACGGTCTTGACGCGCCGATCGGTGGGGACCGTCCCGCGCTCGACGAGGCCGGCCTCCTCCAGCCGGTCGACGAGCCACGTCGCGTTCGACGCGTCGCAGTGGAGTGACTCGGCGAGCGCGCCCATCGGCCGCGCCTGATCCGCCTGCAGCTCCAGCAACGCCTTGACGTGCCCGGGCGTCAGGCCGAGCTCCTGGCTCACGAGGTGCATCGCGTTGCGGGAGCCGGTGCTCCAGAAGAAGGCGAAGAGATCCCGCCAGACGTCCGCGGCCAGCGTCGCCTTGCTTGCCGGGCTTGCCGGGCCTGCCTGACGCGTGTTCGCCACAAGCCCAGAGTATCCCACGGTGATGCGACCCTTCAACCTTTGTGACCTTCGACACTTGAGGAACACGACACTTGACCTCTTCAAGCATCAGTGCCAAACTCACCAGCATGTCTGATTCAGCGATTGCAGTCGCGGGTCTCGAGAAGCGCTTCGGCGACGTCGTCGCGCTCGACGGCGTCGACTTCGAGGTTCCGCCCGCCACGGTCTTCGGCCTGCTCGGCCCGAACGGCGCCGGCAAGACGACCGCCGTCCGGGTGTTGACGACGCTGCTGCCGCCGGACGGCGGCCGGGCCAGCGTGCTCGGGCTCGACGTCGCCCGGAACCCCGAGAAGGTGCGGGCCCGCATCGGGCTCGCCGGCCAGTACGCAGCCGTCGACGGCAACCTGACCGGCCGCGAGAACCTGCGGATGATCGGGCGGCTCACCCACCTCCCCCGCCGGATGATCGACGACCGCGCCGCCGAGCTCCTCGAGGGGTTCGACCTCGCCGACGCCGCCGACCGGCCGGCGCGCACGTACTCGGGCGGGATGCGCCGCCGGCTCGACCTGTGCGCGGCGCTCGTCCATCGCCCGCCGGTGCTGTTCCTGGACGAGCCGACGACCGGCCTCGACCTCTACAGCCGGAAGCAGCTCTGGGCTGTCATCGAGGACCTCGTCACCGAGGGAACCACACTTCTGCTCACCACGCAGTACCTCGAGGAAGCCGACCGCCTCGCCGACGACATCGTCGTCATCGACCACGGGCAGGTCATCGCACAAGGGGGACCCGCCCACCTGAAGTCACGCATCGGCGGAACGGTGATCGAGGTCGCGTTCGCCGACCCCGGCGAGGCCCGGCGCGCCCACAGCTTCGTAACGAGGTTCGCGTGCCGGCCCCCCGAAGTGAATGGCTCGGAAGTGCGCTTCGAGGTGACGGACGGCGCCCGCGTGCTCGTCGACGCGCTGCGCACGCTCGATGGCGAGGGATTGGCGCCGGAGACCATCGCCGTGCGCGAGCCCAGCCTCGACGACGTCTTCCTGGCGCTCACGGGACGGCGGGTCGAGCCTGAAGAGGACACCGAAGAGGCCACGCGAGGTGCAGCATGACCGCGACCACCGTCACCCCCATCGGGCTCACGCCCGACCTCGACCTGCGCGGCATCCGCCGCTTCACCACCGCCGTGAGCGACACGTTCGCGGTGATGGCCCGGAACCTCATCGCGTACCGGCGCGTCCCTCAGCTCCTCGTCTTCTCGACCATCCAGCCGGTCGTCTTCGTGCTGCTGTTCCGGTATGTCTTCGGTGGCGCGATCAGCACGCCCGGCGTGCCGTACGTCGACTACCTGATGCCCGGCATCTTCGCCCAGACGGTCGCGTTCGGCGCGCTCAACACGTCGATCGGGCTGTCGACGGACATGCAAGCGGGCCTGATCGAACGCTTCCGATCGCTGCCGATGGCGCGGTCCGCCGTGCTGGCCGGACGCACACTCGCCGACCTGGTGCGCAACGTCTTCGTCGTCGGGCTGATGTTCGTCGTCGGGTTCGCCGTCGGATGGCGCATCCACACGAACGTCTTCGCGCTGGCCGGTGCGGTGCTGCTCGTCCTGCTGTTCGGCTACGCGCTTTCGTGGGTCTTCGCCACCGTCGGCCTCATCGTGGCCGATCCCGAAGCTGCCCAGGCCGCCGCCTTCCCTGTGATGGCGCCGCTCGTGTTCGCGTCGTCGGCGTTCGTGCCGGTGTCGTCGATGCCCGACTGGCTCCAGCCGTTCGCCACGTACCAGCCGCTCTCGGTGGTGGTCGATGCCGTCCGTGACCTCACGATCGGCGGACCGACCGCGTTCGACGTGACGTTGGCGATCCTGTGGTGCGTCGGGATCCTCGCCGTGGCGGCCCCGATCGCCGTGCACCGCTACCGCCTGGCGACCTAGCTCCCCCCGCGCCGCCGGTGCGGCCTCGCGAGACCCCCGCTCGCGAGGCCGCTTCCGGTGGCGAACTACAGCGAAACCAGGTGCGCGAACTTGTCCCGGAGCGCGGACGCGGGGAGCCCGCCGAGCTCCACCCACGCCTGGGGCGCCGGCTCTGCGCCGTCGCGCATCCCGATCATCAGTGACGTGTCGACTCCGCGGCGCGCAAGCACGGCGATGAGGACCAGCGACGTGACGAGGGGGCTCGAATCCCCGGGCAGGACGCCGAGGACCTTCCGGACCGCCCGCCCGACGCGCACCACGTCATCGTGCGACGGCGCCGCCACGGGCTGACGGTGCTCCCGGCGGCACCGGGCCACGACGACCGGTAGGTCCTTCCGCCCCACCAGCCGGCGGATCCGAAGCGCGGTCCAGGTGATCTCGGCCAGGAGCCACGGCCCGGAGGCGCGGCGCACGTGGTGCTGCGAATCGCCCATATGCCCTATTATGTACGAATCGGGCGACGCCGTCGAGCCGCCGAAGACCGCGATCGGAGCGCAACTACGTTGGCTCGAGTGAGCGGACGCCGCGTGGTTGCGTGTCTCGCCCTCGCCCTCCTGGCCGGTGCCGCATGCAGCTCCTCGAACGGCGGCGACTCGAAGTCGAAGTCGACGACCACCACCCCGTCCTCGACGTCGGCCGCCCAATCCGTCGGCGGAGCGTGGCCCACGTATCACCGCGACGGCGCGCGCACCGGGGTCGAGCCGAACGGGCCCACGGCCGGCTCGCTCCGGCGCGTGTGGGAGACGCCGATGTTCGACGGCGCGATCTATGCCGAGCCGCTGTTCGTGGGCTCGCAGGTGTTCGTCGCGACGGAGGGCAACACGGTCTACGCCCTGGACGCCACCAACGGTCAGGTCCAATGGCAGATGAACCTCGGAGACCCGGTGCCCCGCTCGGAGCTCCCGTGCGGGAACATCGATCCGACCGGCATCACCAGCACGCCCGTCGTCGATCCGGGTCGAGGGCTCATCTACGTCGTGCCGTTCGTGCAGCCCCACCGGCACGATCTGGTCGCGCTCGACCTCGCCTCCGGCGCCCAGCGCTTCCGCCGCCCCATCGACGCGCCCGGCGCCGACCCGACGGTGGAACAGCAACGCGGCGCGCTCGCCCTTGCGAGCAATCAGGTTCTGGTCCCGTACGGCGGGCTCTTCGGCGACTGCGGCGACTACCGCGGCTACGTCGTCGGCGCGCCCGCCGAAGGAAGCGGCAACCTCACGACCTATCAGGTCCCGGCTGCGCTCGCGGGGGCGGTGTGGGCGCCGCCGGGACCGACGGTCGTGGACAACGCCGTCTACATCGCGACGGGCAACTCCAAGGGTTCGGGCGAGCCCGACCTGTCCAACTCGGTGATCAAGCTGTCGCCGCCGGGCCTGCAGATGACCGACTCGTGGACACCTCGCAACCGCGACGAGCTCAGCCGCGGCGACATCGACCTCGGCTCGACGTCACCATCGCCGGTGTCGGACGGCCTCGTGTTCGTGATCGGCAAGGAGGGAGTGGGATACCTCTTGCGCGCCGATCATCTGGGCGGGACCGGCGGCCAGGTGTTCGACGCCGAGGTGTGCAGCTCGGGCGGCTACGGCGGGACGGCCTGGGCGCCGCCGATGCTGTTCGTCCCCTGCCGAGACGGCCTGGTTGCCCTGCGAATCGGAGGCTCGAAGTTCAGCGTGGCGTGGCGTGCCGCCGCGGCCGACGGTTCGCCGATCGTCACCGGCGACACCGTGTGGGCGCTCGATCTCCAGCAAGGCGTGCTGCACGCGTACCGGGCGTCCGACGGACGGGAGCTCGGCAGCGCGCCGACCGGGCGGCCCGCGAACTTCGCCACCCCGGCGGCGGGCAACGGGCTGGTCATCGTCGCCGCCGACCGGCGCGTGATCGCGTTCGGCAACTAGCTCACGTACCCTGGTTCCGTGCAACGGGCAGGGTTCTCGCTCCCGCGGCACGAAGCGTTTGCGATCGCGGTCGGCTTGGTCGTGATCGGCCTCGGCTTCGTGATCGACGTGACCACGGGCCGCGATCTGTCGGTGTCGATCGTCTACGTCGCCGGCGTGGGCGTCATGGCGTGGACCGGCAGCCTGCGCGTCGCGGTGCTCGGCGCGATCGCCGGTGGCGCTGCGGTCACGATCGACGGGCTGTCGAACTCGGTCGAGCCCGCAACCGCGCTGACCAACGGAGTGACGGCCCTGGTGCTGCTCCTCGCCACGGCCGCGGTCATCGACCGACTGCACGCCATGATGGTGCGCGAAGCGGGTCGGGCACGCTTCGACCCGTTGACCGGGCTCTCGAACCGCCGCGCGTGCGAGGAGCGCTGCGCCGTGGAGATCGCGCGACTCCAGCGACGGAGCGGATCACTGTCGGTCGCGTTCCTCGACTTCGACGGCCTGAAGCAGATCAACGACGTCAAGGGCCACGCCGCCGGCGACGCCGCCCTCCTCCACCTGGCCACGTCGGCGCAGGCCGTGCTCCGCCCGACCGACCTCCTGTCCCGCGTCGGCGGGGACGAGTTCGTCCTGCTCCTCCCCGACACCGACTACGACGAGGCGACGGCCGTCATCCGGCGCATCCAGGGCCGGCTCGCCGAAGCCGACGGCGG
>DATFVT010000061.1:0-3554 GCA_035260105.1 Acidimicrobiia bacterium | reverse complement strand
CCCACCATGCCTCGGCCAGCGCGGTCTCGAGTGGTCGGAGCTTCCCCTCCAGAAGGGCGACGAGACGATCCGCGTCCGACACGACCGCGGAGTCTACGGGCGGGCGTCGTAACCCTTCGTCCCCACGCCGACGAGGAGCTGGTCCACGCGCGTGATCGGGTCGGGCAACGCGGCCGCGGCGGCCGTGGCGACCTCACCGCAGAACCGCGTCCACGCCTCATCCCCGATCGCGTGGCGGAGGTAGCGACCCCAGAAGCTCGTCTCGTAGCCGGCCAGCGCATCCTCGAGCGCCAGCGGCCGGCGATATACGCGCCCGTGCACCTGGACGTCCTGGAGGCGGCTGCCGAGGAGGGCGGTCCGCAGGCGCGCCGGGTCGGTGAACCACGCCTCCCCGGGGATGGCGGCGTCCACCTCGTCGCCGCCGCGGTCCAGGTCGACGTAGTGCGCTGCGGTCGACTTCCAGACCTCGGTGAGCTCGCGCTGCTCGACGTCGTCGACGGGAGCGTCGTCCAGTGCGCCCCACGCGGTGACGCCCAGGCGGCCGCCCGGTCGCAGGACCCGGACCATGTCGTCGAGGGCGTGGTCGTACCTCGGGAAGTGGGAGACCACGAGGTTGGCGACGACGACGCCGAAGGTCCGGGCCGGGAACGGCAGCCCGGGCGACCGGGCGGCGACGGGCACCAGCGGCACGTGGGCGCGTGCGAGCCGGAGCATCGCGACGGACGGGTCGACCCCGACGAGGGCGCCACGCTCGACGGCCGTGCTCGCCGCCGCCGCGGCGACTCCCGTCCCGGTGCCCACGTCGAGCACGGCGTCGTCCGGCGCGGGTCCCACCAGATCGACGAGGTCGCGGGCGACGGGCTCGAACGCCGGATGCCAGGAGCGCTCGTACGAGGTCGCGACCGCGTCGTACGACTGCCAGCCGGACACCTCTCGCACGCTAGAGCGACGAACCTTGACTTGTCTTTCGAGTGCAAATGCGCGAGAAGGGCGGAAGCAACAGGTGAGCGCGGCGAGGCAGGCTCCGCGGAAAGAGGGGAGTCATGCAGGGCGTCGTACTCGGCATCATCGTGTTCGCGGGCCTCGTCGGAGTCGCACGCTGGGAGAGAAGCGGCGGAGGCGTTCCCGATCTCCCCCGACCTCCCGAGGTGCAGCTGCCGGCGCGCGGGGTGACCGCGCTGGTCTTCGGATTGCTCCTCGCCGCCGTGGCGGCCTCGATCGTGGCGATCGACCTCTCGCTCATCTGGCTGAAGACGCAGTAGCGCCTCTCTCGACGCCGGGCCGTCGCCGACGGCCGGCGCTTAGCCTGCCGCCCTTACCGGCTGGGAGGCCGGTGGCGTCACGCTTCGCTACTCGAGCAAGGGGCGTAGCGAACGCCGAACGGTCAGTGTTCGTGGCGTCCGGTGCCGATGTCAGGATTCGGAGGCACCGGTGAATGCCGCCAAGGCAGCGGGCTTCGCCGTCCCGTCCGCCCGGTAGAGGCCGAAGCAGCCGTCCCTGCAGGACGCGTCGTCCTGCCAGTCGTAGACGAGCAGCGGCCCCGGCTTCCAGGTTGCCGACCGGGCTGTGGCGTACGCGTTGGTGATCTGCTGGCCGAGTTGGGCATCGGTGCAGACGCCCGGGTACAGGCCGGTCGGGCTGGTCGGGCAGCCGAACTCGGTGATCCAGATCGGCTTGGCGGCGTCGCCGTTTGCGCCCATCAGTCGCCGGAGGACCGGGAGCAGTGACCACGGATTCGCCAAACTCTGCTGCGACGGCAGGAGCGGGAACGAGTACGGGTGGAAGTTCGCGGCGTCGAAATACCCGCCGCCGCCCGCCGCGTACACGTCCAGGAGGTACGCCGCCGCGTCGTAGCCGGACCCGAGGCCGCGGCCGACGCCGAGGCCGCCGAACAGGACCGTCGCCTTCGGGTCCGCCGCCTTCACCGCCGGGTAGACGGCCCGGAGGATCGCGGCGTATTCGGCCGCGGTGTAGAGGCCGTTGTTCTGTTCGTTCAACACTTCGTAGACATGGACGCCCGACGGAGCGAGCGCCGTCACGACCGCCGACGCCTCCGCCGCGATCCCGGCCGGGGTGTGCGGCGAGGTCCAGTCCTGGATGATCGCGTCGACGTGGATGCCGCGCGCCTCCGCCTGGCGGGCGAACTCGGCATAGCGGAGGTCGGACGGTTGGTCCATCCGCAGCCACTTCGTATTGGCCGCCGTCATCTGGTCGAGGATTGCCGCGCGCTCCGATGCTGACGATTGCGTCCATTGGAGAGCGAACAGCGCGCCGGTCGAGATGCCGGTTGGCACCACCGAAGTCGTCGGCGGCGGTGCGGCCGTGGTCGGCGGCGGTGTGGCCGTGGTCGGCGAAGGTGTGGTCGTGGTAGGCGGCGGTGCGGTCGTGGTCGTCGGTCGCCCGTGCCAATGGTGAGCATGCTGTCGAGCCGCCCGGACGTCCGGGCGCTGGAAGCAAGCGGCCAGCAGTACCGCTGCACACACGAACAGGGCAAGCCACAGCGACTCGCCCCGCCTCCACCTGCGCTTCGTCCCTCTCGTTCTTGTCGACTTCACCGACGCAAGGCTAGATAACACAGGCAACACAGACAACAGGAGGGTAGGAATTGCCGAAAAGGGACTAACTCTCCCCTAAACGCCAAGAGCGCGCGCGTCCGCCTGGTCGAAATGTTCCGACGATGACCTTGTGCCTTGACCCTCCGTCGTACGTTCGCGTGCAGAACGGTGTCGCCAATGCCGTCCTGTGCCCCGGTTCACGGCCGGCAACGTCTGGTGAGCCGGGGCAGCCCCGAGCGGTCGAGGACTGATGCGGTGCCATTCGAAGAAGCGGATTTCACCACCGAAGTCGAGCTTCTCGACGCCGAAGAGCAAGCGAGTGCGTCCGGCGCGAGTGATCGACCGAACAACCGGAAGACGCTCGAAGTCATCACTCTCATCGTCGTCCTCGTCTTCGCGGTCGTCTGGTTTGCGTTCCTGCTCACCCGATAGGTGCAGTGACCACCCGGCAAGACGACGCGCAGAAGAGGCATGTGCACTTGTGCGCGACGCAGGAGGACCTGGCTGCCGGCACTATGTCGTCCGGGTGATCTTCCAAGCTCTCGCCACAGCACCGGCATAGAGCCCGAGGATCACCAGGACCGAGAGGCGGAGCAGCGCCGAGTTGTCGGGCGCGAGCAGTACGCCGACGGCGAACGCCAGCTGCAGCACATAGACAAGGATGCTCGTGACCGGCATCACGATGTTGCCCGTTCGAACTGGGGAGCTACGCGCCCAGTTGCCGATGCGGATGACTTCAGGGAGCAGCTGGCTTGTGACCACGAGGCCGAAGACGGCCATTCCTGCCCCGAGCGCGGCAAAGACACGGACTTCACCCACAAGGCCGCCCATGGATACGAAGAATGCATCCAGCAGCTGTGCAAACGCGCTTCCCGCGAGCGCGTCCCGGTTCGTCTTCGCCCTCTGATCGGTCTCCTCGACGTTCGTGATCGTCAGCGACACGAACAGCAACCCGATGAAGGCAGCCGAGGCGCCGGCACTGGCGAGAAAGAAGTTCGA
>DATFVT010000060.1:0-2761 GCA_035260105.1 Acidimicrobiia bacterium | reverse complement strand
AACGAGCTCGAACGGCGCGGCTTCGACGTCGGCGTGATCGAAGGGTACGGGCCCGGTGCGACCCGGTACCGCGTCCGCCCCTCGGCCGACGCGACCGGCATCGTGCACCTGGCCATCGGGCCCGACGACATCGCGACGTGGCGGGCGAAGCCCGGCGTCCGTGAGGTGGCGTTCATCGACCCGCGGACCCCGAAGCAGCGAGCGGAGTACGACCGGCTGCACTCGGAGGTCATCGACGAGCTCGGCGACGCCGGGCTCACCGATCTCGTTCCCGCCGTCGACGAGAACCTCTTCCGAGTCGGGCTCGACACGCGGGTTCCGGAGGAGACGAGGCGGCCCGTCGTCCGCATGATGGACCTCGGGTTGCCGGCGGCAGTGTTCATCGGGCCGCGAGAAGCCGTGACCGAGTCGTGACCCCGGGCTCGACGACCGGCGCCGAGGCCGAGGACGTCACCGAGAGAACGGAAGCCGCCCCGGTCGCCGGCGACGCGGTCGCGGACGGTGCCCGGCAAGGCGGTCCGAGGCGACCACGCGCGGTACCGCTCACCAGGTTCCTGTTCCCCGTCTCGGTGGGCATCGCCGTCGTCCCGATCGTCGTGGCCGCGACACGCGCCATCGCCGGCGGGTGGATCCCGGCGGGCGACAACGCGTTCTTCCCGATCCGCGCCCGCGACGTCTTCACCATCGACCACCTCCCGCTGCTGGGCGTGTGGTCGTCGGCCTCGCAGACGTCCGGGTTCAACTTCAACCACCCGGGCCCGTTGCTGTTCGACCTCGGAGCCCTGCCGGTGCGTCTGCTCGGGGGCAGCGCCGGCACCGTGGTGACGATCGCGCTGATCAACGGCCTCTCGGTCGTGGGCATCGCGGTGTTCGCCAATCGGCGGGGCGGCCCGGTCATCGGCGCGCTCGCGACCGCCGTGACGGCGACGCTGTGCTGGACGATGGGCAGCGAGGTGCTCTTCGAGCCCTGGAACCCCCACAGCGTGCTGCTGCCCTTCCTCTTCTTCCTCGTGCTCGTGTGGGCGGTCAGCTGCGGCGACCTCCTCGCCCTGCCGTTCGCCGCCGGGGTAGGCAGCCTCGTCGCCGAGTCGCACCTCAGCTACGCCGTGCTCGTCCCCGTGCTCGGCGTGCTGGCGGTGCTCCTGCTCGTCCTCCGGCTGCGGGCGGACGGGCGGCGCAACGCCAGGCACCGCGCGATCGGCTGGCGCACGGTGTGGCCGTACGGCGCCGCGGCGGCGGCCGTCCTCGTCGTGTGCTGGACCCAGCCGCTCATCGAGCAGTTCACCAGCACCGGGGACGGCAACCTGACGCTGCTCGCGCGCAGCGCCACCGAATCCCGCGCCCCCACCGCCGGGTTCGGGTTCGGCGCCAGCGCCGTCGCCGCCGTCGCGACCCTGCCACCGTGGTGGTTCCGACCCTCCTTCAGTGACACGTTCAGGCCGGGATGGGACGCGCCGTCGCTCACGATCGCGCTCGTCTCGCTCGGGGTGCTGGCGGTCGTGTTCGCCGTCTGCGCATGGGTCGCGCGCCGCCACCGCGACCACATGTCGCTGTCGGCCCTTGCCGTCGCCGCCGCCGCGATGGTCCTCGGAGTGGTCACCGCCGCCCGGTCACCGGAGACCGTGTTCGGGACGTTCCAGATCCACACGCTGCGTTGGACGTGGCCGGTTGCCGCGTTCGTCTTCTTGGCGGTCGGCATCGTCCTCGTGCGCCGGCTCACGAACGTGGTCCGCTCGGCGGCGCTCGTCGTCACCTTCGCCGCCGTCACCGTCGTCGTCGCCACGCTGACCCTCCCCACCGCCAACATCGGTCGCGGACCGACGACGTTCACCTACGCGCTGCCCGCCACGCGTCAGCTGGAGAAGAAGATGGGGGCGCTCGATGGCCAGGGCCCCTTCCTCATCGACGATGTGTTCCGCGGCACCTTCGCCGATCCGTACGGCGCCGCGGTGCTCGCCGAGCTCCAGCGGCGGGGCGTCGAGTTCGTCGCACAGGACCACGGGCTCGTCCGGCTCTTCGGCCCCGGCCGGAGGTTCAACGGCACGAACGCCCGGTCCGCCCTCCTGCTCCGCATCTCGGATGCGACGCGCACGCCACCTCCCGGCACGCGTCGGGTCGTCCTCGCCGAAGGCCTCGACGCCGCCGACCGGCGCGAGCTCGACCGCCTCCGGGGCGAGATCGCCACCTACATCGAGGCGGGCCGGCTCCGGCTCGACCGCCGGGGCGAAGCCGCGCTCACCGCCGGCAAGCTGCCCACCCTCGCCCAGGGCGCCGGTGCGGGTCTCGACGCGGACGCTCTCCTCTCGTCGCGTGAGGTCGACGTGATGGTGCACGAGCACTGGCTCGCCCTCGATCCGACCTGGGAGAAGCGCTTCGAGGGGTACGCCCGGCTGCACCACGAGTGGGACCGGCGCACGGTGGCGCTCTTCGTCGGGCCCGTCGATCGCACCGGGACGGGCGCCCGGTGACGACGACCGAACAGGTGAGCGTCGACGCCGGGGAGCGCTCCGAGCCGGTGCGCCGGCCGCCGACCCGGCTCACCTTCTGGCTCTTCTTGGCGTCGATTGTGATCGCGATCGTTCCCATCGCCGTCGCAACGACGCGCGCGATCCACGACGGATGGATCCCGACCGGCGACAACGCGTTGTTCGCCATCCGCGCCCGCGACCTGTTCACGCACAACCTCCCGCTCCTCGGGTCGTGGTCGTCGGCGTCGCTGAACACGAGCACGCAGCTGAACCACCCGGGGCCGCTGTACTTC
>DATFVT010000059.1:0-3171 GCA_035260105.1 Acidimicrobiia bacterium | reverse complement strand
CAGAAAAACAGCGAGTCCGACGCCAAGGAGAAGGCCCAGAAGGAGCTGGCGTCGACGGAGGCGAGGCTCGGCACCTCGCAGCAGACTGGGCGAACGCTCGGCAGCTTGCTCACACGCGCTTCCTCTGCGGCCGACACGCTGAAATCGTGTACGGACTCGAGTGGCAATCTCCGCGAGGGAATGATCAACGCGATCAATGTCGTGCAAGACAACGGCAGCATCAACGACCGGATCGACGCGCTGAATCAGCAGATCAACGACAACCGCACCAGCTGCCAGTCGTCGGACCAGGCGTACCAGGACTTGCTCGACGCATTGGACCAAGCTCGGGGGAAGTGACATCGACCTACGGCGGCTGGCCTCGGTCAGCCGCCGTAGTTCATCCGGGTGTCCTCCATGCGAAGCACCGGCGTGTCCTCGCTCTTCTGGAAGCCGGCGTCGACGATCTCGCCGATGAACAGCGTGTGCGAGCCGGCGTCGGTGCTCGCGTGCAGCGTGCAGTCGACGTAGGCCACGGCCTGGTCGAGGACGGGCGCGCCCGAAACTCCGTCGTGGAACGGGAACCCGTTCAGCGTTCCCGCCCCGGCGTCCACCTCGACCGGCTTGGTGAACTTGCGGACGATGGCGCGGTCCTCGCGGTCGATGACGTTCATCGCGAACGCGCGCCCCTCCGAGATGAGCTCGTGCGTAACGGCCTCTTTCTCGACGCTCACGCCGAGGAGCTTGGGGTCGAAGCCCAGCTGCGTCACCCAGTTGCACGTCATGCCGTTGCGGCGGTCACCGGCCCGGCTCCCGACGATGTAGAGGCCCGACGGCATCGCCCAGAGGACACGTCGCCGGAGGCGGTCGTACTCTTCGGGTTCGGCGCCGGCCGGGAACGGACCTACCGGTCCGGTGCTCAAGGGCATCGGCCGAGGCTATCGGGAGGATGCAATGACGGACTACGCGCAGACGTACGGCGCGCTCCGCCGCCGGGTCTCGGACCTCGTGCGCGACGCCGGCGACGACGAGCTCGAGCGGCGCGCCCCCGCTGCGCCCGAGTGGCGGGTCCGTGACGTCGTCGCGCACCTCAGCGGCGTCACGGCCGACATCAACGCCGGGAACCTGGACGGCGTCGCGACCGACGTGTGGACGGCACGGCAGGTCGACGCGCGCCGCGACTGGAGCACCGAGCAGCTACTCGACGAGTGGGACGCCGAAGCAGCCAAGGTCGAGGCGATCATGTCCACCCTGCCCGAGGTGGCAATGGGACAGATGACGATGGATGCGGCGACCCACGAGCAGGACATCCGCGGCGCGCTCGCGCGTCCCGGGGCGCGCGATTGCGACGCCATCGCGATCGGCTTCGAATGGTCGATGCCGGTGCTGGCGGCCATGGCCAACGGTGCGGACACGACGCTCCGCATCGAGACGGAAGCCCGGAGTGGGATGGTCGGGACCGGCACGCGCCACGTCGGCGTGCGCGCCGACCGGTACGAGCTGGTCCGCACGATGACCGGGCGGCGGAGCGACGGGCAGATCCGAGCCTTCGACTGGGACGGCGAGCCGATGCCCGAGCTGCTCGTGCTCCCCATCTTCACGCCCCGCGCGACGCCGCTCGTCGAGTAGCTCGCCCCCTTCGCCGCCGTTGTCACAAGATCGCGCTCATATGGCGCGTCTTCGTGACAACGGCGGAGAAGGGGATCACGACCTCGGTGGTGGCCGGAACGAGGTCGGTCGAGTCGAGCAGCGCGCGGGCACCGTACCGTGCTCCGTTACCGTGACCACGTGGCGCTCCCGCGATCGCTGGCCCCGCTGCGGCACCGGTCCTTCGCGCTGCTCTGGGCCGGCGCGTTCACGTCGAACGTCGGCACCTGGATGGAGACCGTCGGCGTCGGCATCCTCGTCACGACGACCACGCACCAAGCGGGGTGGACGGGCCTCGTCGCCGCCGCCGCGTTCGTCCCGAATGCGTTCCTCGGACCGGTGGGCGGCGCGCTGGCCGACCGGCTTCCGCGCCGGAGGGTGCTGCTGGCGACCACCACCGTCCAGACGGTGCTCGCCGGCACGCTGACCCTCCTCGCCGCCACCGACAGCGCCCATCCCGGGGTCGTCGCGCTGATCGTGCTCGGCGCCGGCTGCGCGATGGCGATCGGCTTCCCGTCGTACATGGCGCTGCTCCCCGACCTCGTCCCCCGCGACGACCTGCCCGGGGCGGTGGCGTTGTCGTCGGCGCAATGGAACCTCGGGCGGGTGATCGGCCCGGCACTGGCGGGCGTCGTCATCGGCCTCGGCGGCTACGAATGGGCGTTCGGCTTCAACACCGTGAGCTTCCTCGCCGTCATCGCCGTCGTCCTGTCGCTGCGGCTCCCGCCGCCCGCGCCCGTGCAAGAGACCTCGATCTTCGCGTCGATCCGCGCCGGCGCCCGGTTCGCGCGCTCCGACCCGGGCCTGCGCGTCGTGATCGCGTACATGGCGCTGAACTCGCTGCTGGCCGCGCCGTTCATCGCGCTCGTTCCCGCCGTCGCGCTGAAGGTGTTCGACTCCGGCGACTACGGCACGTCGTTGCTCGTCACGGCGCAGGGCGTCGGGGCCGTCCTGATGGGACTGGCGCTGGGCCCGCTGTTCGCGCGGTTCGGCGGCCGGCGGGTGCTGCTCGGTGTGCTCGGCGGCTTGCCGCTGGCGTTGGTCGCGTACGCGGCGGCACCCAATCTGGCCGCCGGCGTGGTGACGATCTTCGCCGTCGGCTTCCTCTACCTCGGCGCGCTGTCGAGCTTCACGACCATCGCCCAGCTGCGGGCGCCGGCCGAGCTGCGCGGTCGCGTTCTCAGCCTCCTGATGGTGCTGCTCGGGACGCTGTACCCGCTGGGGAGCGTCCTGCAGGGCGCGATCGCGGACCGGGTCGGCCTCCGCGCTACGACCGCCGGCGCCGGGATCCTCCTGGGCGCATCACTGCTGCTCGTCCGGGCGCTGCGGCCCGAGCTCGCCGGCGCGCTCGACGAACAGCCCGAGTCAGGTGCGGCGGAGGGCGTGGATGCTGGCGCCGGCCAGGGCGACGGACGCCACGGCCTGGACCACGATGAAGGCGCCGAACTGGTGGTGACCGGTGAGAGGGCAGGCGATGGAGTCGGCGACCAGGAAGCCGGACGCGCCGAGCGACGCGACGAGGCCCCAGCGTCGGCGAACCGCGAG
>DATFVT010000058.1:0-2648 GCA_035260105.1 Acidimicrobiia bacterium | reverse complement strand
GTTCGCGGACGGCATCGAGGCGGCGGCCGAGGCCGGCGTCGCGGTGGTCGTGCAGCCGGGCGGCTCGGTGCGCGACGAGGAGAACGTCGCCCGGGCCGACGAGCTCGGGCTCGCCATGGTCATGACCGGGGAAAGGCAGTTTCTGCACTGATGGCGGCGACGATGATGCCCGGCGCGCCGGTCGCCGAGGCGACGTTCGTCGAGCTCGCGCCGCGGATCGCCAAGCTGGTCGAGAACGATCACCGGCCCGGGCTGGGCACGATCCTCGTCGGCGGCGAGAGCGCGAGCGTCGGCTACATCCGCATCAAGCAGGAGAGGGCGGCCGAGCTCGACTTCAACTCGCCGCACATCCACCTGCCCGGGGACGCCACCCAGGCCGATCTGGTGGCCGCCATCCGGGAGTTCAACGACGACGACGCGGTCGACGCGATGCTCGTGCAGCATCCGACGCCGCCGCAGATCGACTACGAGGCCGCCCTCCTCGAGATGGACCCCGACAAGGACGTCGATGGCCTCCACCCGGTGAACATGGGCCGGCTGGCGCTGATGCTGCCGGGCCCGGTGCCGTGCACGCCGGCGGGCATCGAGGCGCTCCTCGCGTTCTACGACGTGCCGGTGGCCGGGCACGAGGTGTGCATTCTCGGCCGCGGGACGACACTCGGCCGCCCGCTCGCCCTGCTGCTCTCGCAGAAGCGCCCGACCGCCAACGCCGCCGTCACCGTCGTGCACACGGGCGTGCCCGACTGGCCTGAGTACACGCGCCGGGCCGAGATCGTCGTCGCTGCCGCCGGCGTCCCCGGCATCCTCCAGCCCGAGCACATCACGCCGGGCGTGACGGTCGTGGGGGGCGGCGTGCGCTACGAGGGTCGCAAGCTCCTTCCGGACGTCGACGAGCGGTGCAACGAGGTCGCCAGTCGCATCACGCCGCGCGTCGGCGGTGTCGGTCCGACCACCATCGCTATGCTCTTTCGCAACGCGGTGGACGCCGCCGAGCGGCGATCGTCGCGCTGATCGACGCTGATCGACGGCGAGCGAGGCGAGGGGAGCACGACCTGAGCGCGCAGTTCGACACCCCCTCGCCCGGACCGGCGACGTGCCCGTTGTGCGGAGCACAGGTCGCGGCCGACGCGCCCCGTTGCGGCGACTGCGGCTACAACCTCGCGGGTGTGGCCGGACGCCCGGCCCCCTTCGACCGCCAGGCGTTGTGGTGGAGCGCGGCAGCCCTGGTCGCCGTCTACCTCGTCACGCTGCTCATCGTCGCCCTCGCTCGCTGAACGACCACCGGTCGGGCTGGGTAGAACCATCCGGAGGATGCGAATCGCTCACCCGCGACCAAGTGAGGACGACGATGTCGGTACACACCTTGCAACTCACCCGGATCCCGCCGGTCACGGCCGCCATGCTCGTCCGCCGGCCCCCGGCCGTGGTGTTCGAGGCCCTGGTCGAGCCGGCCATGACGACCCGGTTCTGGTTCACCAAGAGCTCCGGCCGGCTCGCGGCCGGGGCGCACGTCCGCTGGGAGTGGGAGATGTACGGGGCCTCGGCAGAGGTGCACGTCAAGGAGGTCCAGGACGGCCGCCGGATCGTGTTCGACTGGGGCGACGCTGACGAGCTCACGACGGTCGAGCTCCGGTTCACGCCCTGGGACGGCGACGCCACCTTCGTCGAGGTGACCGAGACCGGCTTCGACGGCGACGGAGATGCCGTCGTCGCCCACGCCGCCGCCAGCACCGGCGGGTTCTCCCTCGCTCTGTGCGCGCTGAAGGCGTTCCTCGAGCACGACATCGTCCTGACCGTCGTCGCCGATCGATTCCCGCAGGGGCTCGGGCACGGAGACGACTGAGCCGCCCCGGTACGCTGCGGCGAAGACGGCGGCTTTGCCGACCGTCGGAGCAGGAGCCGGAGCCTGCGACGGCGACAGAGGAGGGTCAGTTGGCTGAGAAGATCTCGCTGGTCGACGGCGTCCTCCGCGTGCCGGACGAGCCTGTCATCCCGTTCATCGAAGGTGATGGCACCGGCGTCGACATCTGGCCCGCGTCCCAGATGGTGTTCGACGCCGCCGCCGCCAAGCACGGCAAGACGATCGCGTGGAAGGAAGTGCTGGCGGGGCAGAAGGCCTTCGACGACACCGGCAACTGGCTGCCGGACGAGACGGTCGAGGCGTTCCGCGAGCACCTGATCGGCATCAAGGGCCCGCTGACCACCCCGGTCGGTGGCGGCATCCGGAGCCTCAACGTCGCGCTGCGCCAGATCCTCGACCTGTACGTGTGCCTGCGGCCCGTGCGCTGGTTCACGGGCGTGCCGTCGCCGGTCAAGCAGCCCGAGAAGGTCGACATGGTGATCTTCCGGGAGAACACCGAGGACGTCTACGCGGGGAAGGAGCTCCAGGAGGGCACGCCGGAAGTCGAGCGCCTGATCGACTTCCTTCACGACGAGTACGGCTGGGACATCCGCCCGGACTCCGGGATCGGCATCAAGCCCATATCCGAGACGGGGTCGAAGCGCCTCATCCGGGCCGCCATCGACTACGCGGTGAAGCGCAAGCGGAGCTCCGTCACCCTCGTGCACAAGGGGAACATCCAGAAGTTCACCGAGGGCGCGTTCCGCAACTGGGGCTACGAGCTCGTGCGCGAGGAGTTCGCGGACGT
>DATFVT010000057.1:0-3460 GCA_035260105.1 Acidimicrobiia bacterium | reverse complement strand
TCCCGTGCTCCCCGAGGCGCATGATGGCGCCCTTGCCGAACTGCTTCTCGATCTGGCCCAGCGTCAGGTCGAGTGCCTTGTCGTCGCGTTCCGGACGTTCCGGGCGTTCCATGCGTTCCACGATGGAACCCTCCATCTTCTCTCTTGCATCACTCTCTCGATGCGGTTCGGACCGGGGAAAGTGCCGTGAGGGAGAACCTACGGCGGGGGTATGACAACAACCTCTGACGAGCTTTGACGAGCTTTGACGAGCTCTGATGCCGTCCGGCATCTGCCTCCGAGTGCGCACGGCACCCGAATGACACGCCTGTAACTTAGCCCGAACACCCGTTCGGTGCAAGGCTTTCGCCGGATCCGCCTACCCGAGCGGGACGCGCGCCCGCACCGTGTACTCGGAGCCGCCGCGCCCCGGCTTGCTCCGGAACAGCACGACCTCCCCGGCGGTCCACGCCCGCCCCACCGGCGCCGATCCGAGCGCGGCGACCACGGCCCGCAGGTCCGCGGGCGCCTTGAGCCGGGCGAGGGTGAGGTGCGCGTGGTACGGCCGCGCCTCGGGCGCGTACCCGACCGGCGCGAGCAGCGCGCCCACCGCCGCCGTCAACTGCACGAGCAGCGGGTTGCCCTCACGCACGCCGAGCCACAGCACCCGCCCCCGTCGCTCCGAAGGGAACGCGCCGGCCGTGCCGAGCTGCACCGGCGCGCCGCGCACGGCAAGGGGCTCGAGAGCGCCGGTGACAGCGGCGAAGTCGACCTTGTTGCCGAGGAACTGCAGCGTCAGGTGCCACTGCGGTCTGGTGGTGCGCCGGGCGGTCGACGGGACCTCGATCGACGCCGCGGCGGCGTCCACGGCATCGAGCACGTCGTCGGGCGGCACGACGGCCACGAACCCGCGCCCGATCTCGGGCTCGGTCATTCCGTCGACAGCAGCTTCATCCGCAGCAGGTTCAGGAGCGTGATCGTCGCGAACTGACGCACCATCTCGCGCTGGCCGGGGAGCTGCGTGCCGACCGCTTCGACGGTGGCGTCACCGACCGCGAGCCCGAAGAACACCGTGCCCGCAGGCTGGCCGTCCTGCTCCTCGGGCCCCGCCACGCCGGTCACCCCGAGTCCGACGTCGGCGTCGAACACGCGGCGCGCCGCCTCCGCCATCTCCTGCGCGCACTCGCCGCTGACCACGTGCTCGGCCGTCACGCCGAGGACCGAGCGCTTCGCGCCGGTCATGTACGCGACCACACTCCCCTTCAGCACGTCGCTCGTGCCGGGCACGCTCACGAGGCGCGACGCCACGAGCCCACCGGTGATCGATTCCGCCAGGCCGAGCGTCAACCCGCGCTTCCTGAGCAGGTCGAGGACGACCGTCTCCATCGTCTCGTCGTCGACGCCGAACACGAGATCGCCGAGGATCTCCCGGATCACCTTCTCCTCCGGCTCGATGAGGGCGCGCGCCTCCTCGGCGGTCGGCGCCTTCGCGGTGATCCGCACGGTGAGCCCTTCGATGCCGCGGGCCAGGAACGCGATCGTCGGGTTCGTCTGCGCGTCGACGCGATGGGCGATCATCTCGGCCAACCCGGATTCGGAGGTTCCCCACGTCTTGAGCGAGCGGGACACGATCGCCGACTGCTGGCCGGACCGGGCGAGCACGTCGGGCAGCACGTGCTCGGTCATCATGAGCTGCATCTCGTACGGGACTCCCGGCACCGCGTAGACGACCTTGTCGCCGACGGGCGCCCTGATGCCGGGAGCCGTGCCGACCGAGTTCGGGATCGGCTCGGCGCCGACGGGCACGTCGCACTGGCGCAGGTTGTTCTCCGGCATCTCGCGTCCGCGTGACGTGAACAGCGCCGACACCCACTCGACGAGGTCGTCCCGCCGCTCGAGCTCGACGCCCATCACCTCCGCGATCGCCTCCCGGGTCACGTCGTCGGGGGTGGGGCCCAGGCCGCCGCACACGATGACGGCGTCGCTGCGGTCGAGGAGCTCGCGCAGGGCCTGCACCATCCGGCCGAGGTTGTCGCCGACGTGCCGGTGCTCGTAGCTGTCGATGCCGGCGTCGGCCAGCCGCTCACCGATCCACGCGCTGTTGGTGTCGACGATCTGGCCCAGCAACAGCTCGGTCCCGATCGCGAGCACCTCGCATCTCACGCGCGGCTCTCCTGCCACCCGCGCCGGAGCATGTCGAGCGCCGACAGCAGGGTGAGCGCAACCGCGACCCACAGCACGGTCTGCTGGAGCCAGACCACGTCCTCGAACGGCGGGAACAGGTACACGCCGACGGCGGCGAACTGCAAGGTGGTCTTCCACTTGCCGAGCTGACGAGCCGGGAGCGAAATGCCCCGCCGTCCCGCCAGCGACCGGTAGACCTGGATGCCCGCCTCCCGCCCGACGACCAGGACGATCGGGATCCAGCTGATGTCGCCGCGCACGCCGAGGGCGACGAACCCCCCGATCACGAGGATCTTGTCGGCGAGCGGGTCGAGGAACGCGCCCGACCGGGTCGTGCCGTCTCGGCGCGCCACCCAGCCGTCGACGCCGTCTGTGCACGCGAGCACGAGCCACAGCACGACGGCGAGCCACGACGCGCCCTGCCGGGCGATCAGCACGAGCGTGGGGATGGCGAGGAGGACACGGGCGACGGTGATCGCGTTCGCCGGCGTCGCCACCGCGCCCTCGCCGAACCGGCGCAGCGGCGCCGCGGCCCGGGCGGCAGCGGGCATGGGCTTGCGCGCCGTGTTCATGCGGGCACCGCGGCCAGGTCGGGCCCGTACGCCGCCGTCACGCGCGCCCGAACTCGTGCGCCGGGCTGGGCGAACGCGTCGCTGATGCGGATGACGCCGTCGATCTCGGGTGCCTCCCGGTCCGAGCGCCCGACCGGCTCGCCCGTGTCGTCGTCCATGCCGTCGACGAGCACGTCGAGGTCCGTGCCGACGAGGGCGTCACGCGACGCCTGCGTGATCGGGTCCTGGAGCTCGGCGCACTCGCGCAGCCGCTCACGCACGAGCTCGTCGGGGACGTGGCCGTCCATGCCGGCGGCGGGCGTGCCGTCCTCGCGCGAGAACGGGAAGAACCCCGCCCAGTCCAACTCGACTCCCTCGAGGAACGCGAGAAGCTCATCGTGGTCGCGCTCCGTCTCGCCGGGGAACCCGACGATGAACGACGACCGGAACGTGGCCTCCGCTTCGCGCGCGCGGATACCGGCGACGAGGTCCATGAACCGCTCGCCGCTCCCCCACCGCTTCATGCTGCGCAGCAACGGCGCCGACGCGTGCTGGAGCGACAGGTCGAAGTACGGCGCGACCGTCGGCAGCTCGAGCATCGTCGGCACGAGCGGGTCACGAACCTCGCTGGGATAGAGATAGAGCAGCCGGATGCGCGCCAGACCGTCGCCCGCGAGCGCGTCCAGCCGTCGCAGCAGGGGCGCGAGGGCGCCGGGCTCGCCGGCGTCGCGGCCGTACCACGCGAG
>DATFVT010000056.1:0-2838 GCA_035260105.1 Acidimicrobiia bacterium | reverse complement strand
GGTTGTCCCGTCGGGCAGGAAATAGGGAACGGCGTTGGTGACGGCGGCGGATTCGGGTTCACGGCCGACCTTGGCCCGCTCGGAACCTCCACCGTGTCCATCACCTACTGCGGCCTTCAGGAAGCGCTCACGACCAACGTTGGTTTCGGCAACTTCTCGTTGAGCAGTAGCGACGGAACCGTCACCGGACCGGTCACTGGCGGACAGAGAACGATCCCGTCGATCTCGAACCCCTTTGGGCCAATCACCACATCCTTGTCCTTCGACATCACCGAAGGCACCGGCGCGTTCGAGGGAGCGACGGGCAGCGGGTCCTTCTTTTCCCAGAGCTTCGTCTTCGGCGGTAGCAGCGGCTCTATCGGGGGGAGCTTCACCGTTCCGTAGACGGCCGTTCTCGCCTGCTCCGAGGTTCGGCGGAAGGGCCGTTCGAGGTGGCCCTCGATCTACGTCGGCTGAGGGTCGGTCCGTAGACTCTGAGCAGGCCTTCTACCGTCTATCGGTGTTCTGTGAAGCCCGTGGAGGCTTGCGTGCCCCTCGTCGTCCGCCTGCGTTCCGCCGTCTGCCTCCTGGGTCGGTTCCCGGCCCTGGCGGGTGTCGACCTGGACGTCGCGGCGGGTGAGGTGGTGCTCCTCTCGGGCGCGAACGGCTCCGGGAAGACCACGCTCCTGCGCCTGCTCGCCGGCCTGCACCGGCTGCATTCGGGAACAGCCGCTGTGCTCGGCCACGACCTCGCCCTCGACCGGCGCGGCGCCCGCCGTGCCATCGGTCTCCTCGGGCACGAGACCGGCTGCTACGACGACCTCACCGTGCGCGAGAACCTCCGGTTCGCGGCGCGCGCCGCCGGCTCCGACGGCGCCGCGTGCGACGCCGTTCTCGAGCGCGTCGGCCTCACCGCCCAGGCAGGCGTCACGCACGGCCGGCTGTCGGCCGGCCAGCGACGCCGTCTCGCGCTCGCCGTGACCCTCTCGCGCGACCCGCGCCTGCTGCTCCTCGACGAGCCCCACGCCGGTCTCGACGCGGCGGGGCGCGCCGTCCTCGACACGGTCGTCGCCTCCGCGGCAGACGAGGACCGCACCGTGATCATCGCCTCGCACGAGCTCGACCGCACCCGCGCGCTCGCGGGCCGCGAGGTCGTGCTCGCGGGCGGGGTCGCGCGCGACGGCGTGCTCGAACGCGCGTCGCAGGCGGTGCCGGTGTGAACCTCTGGCGGGAGGCCTGGCTCGTCGCGGGCAAGGACCTGCGCATCGAGGCCCGGTCGCGCGTGACCTTGTACCAGGTGCTCCCGTTCGGCCTGATCGTCGTCCTGTTGTTCGCGTTCGCTCTCGACCCGAGCCGCGGGGTGCTCTCGCGCGTCGCGCCCGGCCTGTTCTGGGTCGCCGTCCTCCTGGCCGCCTTGCTGGCGGTGGCGCGCTCGTTCCAGATCGAGACCGAGAACGCCGCCCGCGACGGCCTCCGCCTCTCAGGCCTCGACCCGGCGGCCGTGTTCCTCGGGAAGGCGGGCGCGATCGCGCTCCAGCTGGCGGTGCTCGAGGTCGCCCTCGGCGCCGGCGTCGCCCTGCTCTACGACGTGGAGCTGCGGTCGCTCGGGCTGCTCGTCGCGGCGGCCGTGGCCGCGACGGCCGGCGTCGCGGCCACCGGTACCCTCTACGGCGTTCTGGCTGCAGGGTTGCGTGTGCGCGAGACGCTCGTCCCGCTGCTGCTGCTGCCGGTGGTGGCGCCGGTGATGCTGGGTGCGACCCGGGCGTGGGAGGCGGGCCTCGGGAGCGCCACCGCCGACGGGTGGCCGTGGGTCGCGCTGCTGGCTCTGTTCGCCGCGTTGTACACGTCGATCGGGATGCTGGCGTTCGGGCCGCTCCTGGAGGAAGCATGAACGAGGAGGGGCTGCTCAACCGGCGGCTCGCCACCGTCATCGGATGGTCGGCGCTGGTGTCCCTGGGGGTGCTCGCCGTGCTCGGGTTGTGGGTCGCGCCGCCCGACGCCGTGCAACGCGACGCGCAACGGCTGATGTACCTGCACGTGCCGGCGGCGTGGCTCGCCTACCTGGCCTTCGGCGTCACCGCCCTCGCGTCGGCCCTGTACCTCTGGCGGCGCACGCGCTCGGCGGTCTGGGACCGCATCGCGGGCGCGTCGGCGGAGATCGGCGTCGTGTTCACCGCGCTCACGTTGGTGCTCGGCTCCCTGTGGGGCCGGCCCGTATGGGGCATCTGGTGGGCGTGGGACGCCCGCCTCGTGACGACCGCCGTCCTCTTCTTCCTGTACGTCGGCTACCTGGCCTTGCGCCGCATCCCCGGTCCCGGCCGTGCCACCCGGTGCGCGATCGCGGCGCTGATCGCGTTCGTCGACGTCCCGATCGTGCACTTCTCGGTCGACTGGTGGCGCACGCTCCACCAGGAGGGGACCGTCTTCAACGAGGAGCTCAAGGCGCAGATCCACGGCACGATGGCATTCACCCTGTTCTGGGGCGTGGTGGCGTTCACGCTCGTGTACGTGTACCTGCTCGACCGGCGGTACCGCCTCGAGGTCCTGGAAGAGGGCCGCGACGAGCGTGAGCTCGAGCAGGCGATCGCCGAGCGGGTCGCGTCCGGCGACGCCGACGGACCCGGCACATCCGGCGAGCTCATCGACTCCGGAGCGCCGCGATGACCGACGCCGGCTACGTCGTCACGGGCTGGGTGCTCACCGCGGTCGTGCTCGCCAGCTACTGGTTCTCGATCGCGCGGCGGACACGCCGGGCCCGGCGCAGCCTCCCGCCGGAGGAGAGCCCGCGCCCGTGACCGTCACCGACACGGCGACACCACCGCCGCCTCGCTCGACACCGGCGCGCTCCCGGCGGCGGCG
>DATFVT010000055.1:0-6597 GCA_035260105.1 Acidimicrobiia bacterium | reverse complement strand
CCGATGCCCCCGCTCGAGCTCGTTTCCCCGTTCACGCCCGCCGGCGACCAGCCCGAGGCGATCGAGGCCCTCGCGGCCGGGGTCGAGCGGGGCGACCGGTACCAGACCCTGCTCGGCATCACGGGCTCGGGGAAGTCGTTCACGATCGCGGGGGCGATCGAGCAGGCCCAGCGGCCGACCCTCGTCCTCGCCCCCAACAAGAGCCTCGCCGCCCAGCTGGCGAGCGAGTTCCGGGAGTTCTTCCCGAAGAACCGGGTCGAGTACTTCGTCTCCTATTACGACTACTACCAGCCCGAGGCGTACGTCCCCTCGACCGACACGTACATAGAGAAGGACTCGTCGATCAACGACGAGATCGACCGCCTCCGGCACTCCGCCACCAGCGCGCTCATGTCCCGGCGGGACGTGATCATCGTCGCCTCGGTCTCGGCGATCTACGGCCTCGGTGCGCCCGAGATGTACGAGCAGCAGTGCCTCATCCTCGACGCGGGGGAGGAGCGTGACCAGCGGGCGATCCTGCGCCGCCTCGTCGAGCTGCAGTACGAGCGCAACGACGAGGGATTCGTCCGGAACAAGTTCCGGGTCCGCGGCGACTCGATCGAGGTGTTCCCCGCCTACGAGGAGCGGGGGGTGCGGATCCAGCTGTTCGGTGACGAGATCGAGCGCATGTGCTCGGTCGATCCCGTCACGGGCGAGATCGTCGAGGAGCTCGACCGGTTCGTGCTCTTCCCGGCATCGCACTACGTCACCGACGAGGAGCACATGCAGCGTGCGATCGAGGGCATCGAGGCCGAGCTGAAGGATCGTCTGGCCTGGTTCGAGCAGAAGGGGAAGCTGCTCGAAGCGCAGCGCCTCCGGATGCGCACGACCTACGACCTCGAGATGCTGCGGGAGATCGGGACGTGCGCCGGCATCGAGAACTACTCGCGGTTCCTCGACGGCCGCGACGCCGGGCAGATGCCGTACACCCTGCTCGACTACTTCCCCGACGACTTCCTGTGCATCCTCGACGAGTCGCACGTCACCGTCCCGCAGCTCCACGGTCAGTTCGAGGGCGACCGCTCGCGCAAGGACACGCTCGTCGACCACGGCTTCCGGCTCCCGTCGGCACTGGACAACCGGCCCCTCCGGTTCAACGAGTTCATCGAGCACGTGAACCAGGTCGTCTTCATGTCGGCGACGCCGGGGGAGTACGAGCTCGAGACGTCGAAGCAGGTCGTCGAGCAAATCGTGCGACCGACCGGGCTCGTCGATCCCGAGGTCATCGTGAAACCGACCAAGGGGCAGATCGACGACCTCGTCGCCGAGATCAACGTCCGCGCCGAGGCCGAGCAGCGAGTGCTCGTCACCACGCTCACGAAGAAGATGGCCGAGGACCTCACGGACTACCTCATCGAGCTCGGGGTGCGGGTTCGGTACCTGCACAGCGAGATCGACACGCTCGAGCGGGTGGAGATCCTGCGCGCCCTGCGGCTCGGCGAGTTCGACGTGCTCGTCGGCATCAACCTGCTGCGGGAAGGCCTCGACCTGCCCGAGGTGTCGCTGGTCGCGATCCTCGACGCCGACAAGGAAGGCTTCCTGCGCTCCGACACGTCGCTGATCCAGACGATGGGCCGCGCGGCGCGGAACGTCGACGGTCAGGTCGTCATGTACGCCGATCAGGTGACCGACTCGATGCGCCGCGCCATCTCCGAGACCAACCGGCGCCGGAAGGTGCAGCTCGAGTTCAACGCTGCCAACGGCATCGACCCGCAGACGATCCGCAAGAAGGTCGTCGACATCCTCGAGATGGTGCGAGCACGCGAGGGGGAAGAGGACGACGTGCGCCCCGGTCGGGGTCGCGGCCGCAGCCGCGGGCGGGCTCCGAAGCGCTCGGCGGTCTTCGACCTGGAGGGTGTGGCGCCCGACGACATCGGCAAGCTCGTCCAGACCCTCCAGGACGAGATGCACGACGCGGCCAAGGATCTCCGCTTCGAGGAGGCCGCCCGGCTGCGCGACGAGATCGCCGAGCTCAAGCGGGAGCTGCGCGAGGTGAGCTGAGAGCTCTGCCCGGGTAGGTCTCGCCCGACATCCGGGGGTCAGACCGAGGAGGCCCAGTGCTCCAGGACCTGAGGAAGTTCCTGCTCCGGGGCAACGTCATCGACCTCGCCGTGGCGGTGATCATCGGGATCGCGTTCGGCGCAGTCGTGTTGTCCCTGGTGAACAACATCATCATGCCCATCATCGGCGCGTTCTTCGGCAAGCCGAACTTCAACGACTTGACGTTCGACATCGGCGACGGGGTCGTGCAGTACGGCCGGTTCATCACCGCCGTCGTCAACTTCCTGATCATCGGGACGGTGCTGTTCTTCATCGTGCGGGCGGCGGACCAGTTCTTCACGCGCGAGAAGAAGCCCACGGAGGTCGACCTGCTCACGGAGATTCGGGACGAGCTCCGCCGCCGGTAGCCGGGCGACGCGGGTCTCAGCCCGGTCGCCGGTACTGCGCAGCGTGGGTGGGGGTGGGGACCTCGGCGTGGTCGTCGCCCTGACCATCGGCGACGGGCGTGCCCGCGGCCAGGCGAAGCGGGATCTCGCCGCCCCAGAACGGGAGCTCGAGATCCTCGGGCTCCTCGACGGGACCTCCGTCGCGGACTTTGGCCGAGGCCTGCCACAGCGGCACCCGCAGGACGAGCGTCGACCGCACCTCGGAGTCGGTCGGCGGGCGGGTCGCCTCCGAGCGGCCGGGCACGACGTGGTCGACGATCGAGAGGAGGGCGCGGCGCTTCTCGTCCGGGTCGTCGACCTTCCTCGCCGTCCCGAACACGATCACCGAGCGGTAGTTCAGGGAGTGATGGAACGCCGAGCGGGCGAGCACGATGCCGTCGACGAGCGTGACCGCGACGGACACGTCGAGGCTCTGCGCGGCGGTGCGCAGGGCGTGGTTCGCGGCGGCCCCGTGGAGGTACAGGTCGTGCCCGACCCGCCCGTAGGAGGTCGGCACGACGGTGGGGGCGCCGCCGGCGAGGAACGCGAGGTGGCAGACGAAGCCCTCGTCGAGGATCGCACTGACGGTCGCCCAGTCGAAGCGCCCGCGCTCCGCCTTGCGGCGCAGGCGCGTGCGGTCCGTGACCTCCAACTCCATCGGGCCAGCGTGGTCGGTCGACGGGGTGGTCGCGGGCCGATTTCGCGGGCCGAACATCCGTTCGCTTCCCAGTGCCGGCCGGTACCATGAACTCGTGGCGGATGCGATCACGATCCGGGGGGCGCGGGAGCACAACCTCAAGAACGTCGACGTGGTGCTGCCCCGGGACCGGCTGATCGTCTTCACCGGGATCTCGGGGTCGGGCAAGTCCTCGCTGGCGTTCGACACGATCTACGCCGAGGGCCAGCGACGGTACGTCGAGTCGCTGTCGGCATACGCCCGCCAGTTCCTCGGGCAGATGGACAAGCCCGACGTCGACTTCATCGAGGGCCTGTCCCCGGCGATCTCGATCGACCAGAAGTCGGCGTCCCGCAACCCTCGATCGACGGTCGGCACGATCACGGAGATCTACGACTACCTGCGGCTTCTCTACGCCCGCATCGGCGTCCCGCACTGCCCGCAGTGCGGACGGGTGATCACCCGCCAGACGCCCCAGCAGATCGTGGACCGGGTGCTGCAGCTGCCGGAGGGCACACGCTTCCAAGTGCTCGCGCCCGTCGTGCGGGGCCGGAAGGGCGAGTACGAGGGCCTGCTGAGCGAGCTGTCCGGCCAGGGGTTCACCCGGGCCCGCATCGACGGCGAGGTGGTCGAGCTGTCGGAGTTCCTCCAGCGAAACGCCCGCAAGCGCCTCGCCCGGTACGAGCAGCACACGATCGAGGTCGTCGTCGACCGTCTCGTCCGGCGCGACGGCATCGAGCGCCGTCTCACGGACTCGTTGGAGACGGCGTTGCGGCTGGCCGAGGGCGTCGCCGAGGTCGAGATCGTGCCGCGCGAAGGAGAGAAGGAGCAGGACGAGGAACGCGAGGTGCTGACCTTCTCGGAGCACCTGGCGTGCACGAACTGCGGGCTGTCGTTCGAGGAGCTCGCGCCCCGGAACTTCTCGTTCAACTCGCCGTACGGCGCCTGTGAACGCTGCGACGGGCTGGGCACGAACTTCGAGGTCGATCCCGAGCTCGTCGTGCCCGACGACGACCTGTCCATCTCCGAGGGTGCGCTGGCACCGTGGGCGGGGTTCCGGAGCCAGTACTTCGACCGGCTGCTGGGTTCCGTCGCCAACGAGTACGGGTTCTCGGTCGACGCGCCGTGGCGGAAGCTGCGCAAGCGCGACAAGCAGGCGGTGCTGTACGGCTCGGGGAACAAGGCCATCCACGTCCGCTACCGCAACCGGTACGGCCGGCAGCGCTCGTACACGACGCAGTTCGAGGGCATCGTCCCGTGGCTCGAGCGCCGGCACTCTGAGGCCGAGAGCGACCGGGTGCGCGAGCAGATCGAGGGCTACATGCGGGAGGTGCCGTGCCCCGCGTGCCACGGCGCGCGCCTCCGGCCGGCGTCGCTGGCCGTGAAGGTGGGCGGCATGAACATCTTCGAGCTCGGTGAGCTGTCGATCGCGAAGTCAGCCGAGTTCCTCGGCTCGCTCGGCCTGTCCGAGCGCGACCTGATGATCGCCGAGGCCGTCCTGAAGGAGGTCAACGAGCGCCTCCGCTTCCTGCTCGACGTCGGTCTCGACTACCTCACACTGAACCGTTCGTCGGGCACGCTCGCCGGCGGCGAGGCACAGCGGATCCGCCTGGCGTCGCAGATCGGGAGCGGGCTCGTCGGGGTCCTGTACGTGCTCGACGAGCCGTCGATCGGGTTGCACCAGCGGGACAACCAGCGGCTGATCGACACGCTGGTGCGGCTGCGCGACCTCGGGAACACGGTGGTGGTCGTCGAGCACGACGAGGAGACGATCCGAGTCTCCGACCAGATCGTCGACATCGGCCCCGGCGCCGGTGAGCACGGCGGCGAGATCGTCGCCTCGGGATCGCTCGACGACGTCATCGCCGAGCCCCGGTCGATCACGGGCCAGTACCTGGCGGGGGAGCGGTCGATCCCGGTGCCCGAGATGCGGCGCCAGCCGGGCGAGGCGTGGCTCACGGTGCGTGACGCCCGCGAGCACAACCTCAAGAACATCGACGTCGACTTCCCGCTCGGATGCTTCGTCGCCATCACGGGTGTGAGCGGGAGCGGCAAGTCGACGCTCGTGAACGACATCCTGTACCACGCGCTCATGCAGAAGGTGTACCGGTCGCGCACCGTGCCAGGTCGTCACAAGACGATCGAAGGGACGGAGCTCATCGACAAGGTGATCAACATCGACCAGTCGCCGATCGGTCGCACGCCGCGGTCGAACCCGGCCACCTACACCGGCGTGTTCGACAAGATCCGCACGCTCTTCTCGTCCAGCCTGGAGGCGAAGGTGCGCGGCTACCAGCCGGGGCGGTTCTCGTTCAACGTGAAGGGCGGCCGCTGCGAGGCGTGCTCCGGTGACGGCACGATCAAGATCGAGATGCACTTCCTGCCGGACGTCTACGTGCCGTGCGAGGTCTGCAAGGGCGCCCGCTACAACCGCGACACGCTGGACGTCACGTTCAAGAACAAGAACATCGCCGAAGTGTTGGACCTCTCGATCGAAGAGGCGCTGGAGTTCTTCAAGCACCAGCCGACGATCGCCCGGCAGCTCCAGACGCTGTACGACGTGGGCCTCGGGTACGTGCGGCTCGGTCAGCCGGCGCCCACGCTGTCGGGCGGGGAGGCCCAGCGCGTGAAGCTCGCGTCCGAGCTGGGGAAGCGGGCCACGGGCCGGACCGTGTACATGCTGGACGAGCCGACGACGGGTCTCCACTTCGACGACGTGAAGCGTCTGCTCGGCGTGCTGGCGCGGCTCGTCGAGGGCGGCAACACGGTGATCGTGATCGAGCACAACCTCGACGTCGTGAAGTCGGCCGACTGGATCATCGACCTCGGGCCCGAAGGCGGCGACGCCGGCGGCCTGGTGGTCGCCGAGGGAACGCCCGAGCACGTCGCCAAGACCCACGAGAGCTACACCGGCCAGTTCCTCGCGCCGATGCTCGGCCTCGAGGACGACGCCGTGGCGTGAGCGCGGCCGGCGGCGATCCCTGGGAGCGGCACGCCGGTTGGTGGCAGGAGAAGTTCACCGACGGGGTCGATCCCGAGTACGAGGAGCAGCTCCTTCCCCTGGTGGACGAGCACCTCGCCGGCACGACGCGGGTGCTCGACCTGGGGTGCGGCGAGGGACAGGTCGCGCGCCGCATCGCAACCCTCGGTGCCGAGGTGGTCGGCATCGACCCGACCGTGGCGCAGCTCGACATGGCGCAGGTCCGTGGCGGCGGTCCGCGCTACGCCCGGGCCGGAGCCGAGGCGATGCCCCTACGGGCGGGATCGTTCGACGCCGTCGTGTCCTGTCTGGTGTTCGAGCACCTCGATCCGTTCGAGCCGGCCGTGGCGGAGACGGCCCGCGTGCTCGCCCCCGGCGGCCGCTTCGTCCTCTTCCTCAACCATCCGTTGCTGCAGGCGCCGGGGAGCGGCTGGGTGATCGACCACATCCTCGACGAGCAGTACTGGCGCGTCGGG
>DATFVT010000054.1:0-3886 GCA_035260105.1 Acidimicrobiia bacterium | reverse complement strand
GCGAGCAGCGCTTCGATGGTGGCTTCCGGCATTGCTCCCCCTTCGTCGCCGACTGCCCGGTTCAGGCTATCTGCGACCGACGTCACGCCCCTTCGCCGGAAACCCCGACAGGGTGGTGTCGCCGTCCGGGCGCATCTTGGTCGTCGGACCCAGGGACAGATCCGGACGAGGAGGAATCGACATGGGTGCACCGGTCGTGTGGTTCGAGGTCGCCGGGCGCGACTTCGACACGCTTTCCAAGTTCTACAGCGAGCTCTTCCACTGGAAGGTCGACGCCGACAACCCCATCGGCTACGGCATGGTCGACACCGGCGGCGACGGCGGGGTGCCGGGTGGGATCTTCGGCGGGGCCGACACCGAGTACGTGTCGTTCTACGTGCAGGTCCCCGACCTCGAGGCCCGGCTGCGGCAGGCCGAGAACCTCGGGGCCAAGGTGGTCCAGCCGCCGACGCCGACGACCCCGGACGGCCCGACGATCGCGATGGTCACGGACCCCGAGGGTCACCGCGTCGGCATCCTGCAGGAGCCGAACTGAGCGAGGCCGGCGCGCGGTGCTCCCCCCGCCGCGCGCCGGGCTCCGGGGTAGGTTGCGCGGCGGAGGCGGCGGCTTCGCCGACCGCCGGAGCAGGAGCCGGAGCCTGCGACGGCGACCGAAGGAGGGAATGTGTCCCGGTGGCAGGTCGGCCACACGACGATCACGCGGGTGCCCGACGAGGACTTCGAGCTCGTGGTGCCCCAGGACGAGGCGACGGCGGCCGCGCTGCGCTCGGACGCCCCGTGGCTGTCGCCGTTGTTCGTGACGGACGGCTTCGACCTGCGCCTCGGCTCGTCCGCGCTCGCGATCGACACGCCCGGCGCGCGGGTCGTGGTCGATCCGTGGCTCGTGTTCACGGAGGTCGACCGCACGACGACGGAGGCGTGCGCCCAGATCGACCGCCTCCTCGGTCGCCTGACCGACGCCGGGTTTCCTCCGGAGTCGGTCGACGTCGTGATCGACACCCACATCGACGGGGTCGGCGCCAACACCCGTCCGACGAGTGACGGGGAGGTCCCCGCGTTCCCCAACGCGAGGTACGTGATCGCGCCGGAGGAGATCGGCGCCGTGCAGGCGGGGAAGCTCCCGGGCGCCGAGCCGTACGAGGTGCTGCTCGATCGGGGCATGGTCGACGCGACCGACGGGCCCGTCGCGGGCGAAGTCGCGACCGAGCCGGCGCCCGGCCACTCGGCCGGTCACCGGTTCGTCCGCATCGGGCCGCCGGGTGACGACGCCGTCGTCGTCGGCCACCTGTTCCTGCACCCGGCCCAGGTCTTCTCGCCCGAGCCCCGCCCCGGCCTGGACGAGGACATCGAGACGGCGGGCCGGACCCGCGCCGCGTTCCTCCCGCGAGCGGCCGACGAGGGCACGCTCGTCATCGGGCCGTTGTGGGCCACGCCCGGCGCCGGGACGATCGTTCCCGCCGACGAACCTGGTCGGTGGCGGCTCGTCCCCGCGGACGGCTAGCCCTTCGCGAACACGAACACCGAGTGGGCGCCGAGACCGGACGGATCGACGAGCGCGGCGGCCTCGGTGACACGGCTGCGAGCCGCCACGGCCTCGAGGTCGCCCACCGAGGCGCGTTCGCGCCACAGCCCGCGGGCGTCGTCGACGAGGTCGTCGATCCCGAGCGACGCCAGCCATGCGGCCTGATCCGTGCGCTCGACGAGGCGCAAGCCGGCCCGCTCGGCGTGAGCGACGAGGTGCTCGGCGGGCACGGTCGCGGTGATGTCCTGGCTGCCCGGCGCGTCGAGGGGCGGGCCGCCCCGCTGGTGGGCGCGGTAGGTGCGGAGCCACTCGTGCTGCGGGCGACCGGCGAGTGACGCGGCCGCGTCGGCGTAGTCGACGACGACGAGAAAGCCCCGCCGCAGCACACGGCCGACCTCGGCCAGCCAGTCGACGGTGGCCGTCGGGACGGGCAGGCGCGCTGCCGGCGGGATCGCGGCACCAGCCGCCACGTCGTGGGCCGCCGCGACCACCTCGGGCGACGCCGGCACCACAACGTCGACGAACGCGCCCCGCTCGCTCCCGACGCGTACCTCTTTCCACGCGCCGGCGCGCTCGACGATGCGGAACGGGAGGTTGTCGAGCAGCTCGTTCGCGATCACGACGCCGTGCGTGAGCTCGAGCGCGGGGAGCTCGGGGAGGGAAGTCACGATCGGGCCGATGCCCTCGATCGGCCGGGGCGCCTCGTCGGGCTCGTCCTGCACCGCGGGCCCGAACGCGCGGTCGGCCGGCTCCAGCGTGAGCAGCTCGGGCTGGGCGGCGCGCAGAGCGGCAGAGCGCTCGACGAGCACGTAGCGGAGCGCACGCGCGCAGTCCGGCCGCGCCCTCAGGACGTCGGCGGCCAGGCGGCCCCTCCCCGCGCCGGCGTCCACGACGACGAAGGGGTCGGGCCGCCCGAGCTCGACCCAGGAGCGGTCGAGGAACCGGGCGACGAGGGCGCCGAACAGCGTGCCGACCTCGGGGCTCGTCACGAAGTCGCGCCCGGCGCGGCCCGCCCCGCCGCCGAGGGCGAAGAAGCCCCCGTCCTCGTCGTACAGCGCGGCCGCGACGAACCGGTCGAACGGGATCGGCCCCTCGCGCCGGATGCGCTCCGCGATGCGCTCGGCGAGGGCAGCCACGCAGGCCTCCGAGGCGTCAGCCCGGGAAGGCGACCTCGCCGATGCGGGCGAACAGCTGCGGGTAGATGCCGATCACGACGACGACCGCCGCCGAGATGCCGAGCGCGACGCCGAGCGCGGGCGGCGTACGGGCCGGGATCTGCTCGACGCCGGCCTCGGACGGGTCGCGGAACCACATGCGGCGCGCCACCCCGGCGTAATAGAAGAGCGCGATCACCGAGTTCACGGCGGCGATGACGCCGAGCGTGTACGCGGAAGCGGTGCCGCCGTTGAAGATGGCGCGGAACATCACGAACTTGGCGAACCAGCCCGCGAGCGGAGGGATCCCGGCCAGCGCGAAGAGGAACGCGGTCATCAGAAGCGCCAGCACCGGGGCCGTCTGGCCGAGCCCGGAGTACGAGGAGATCTCGCCCGACCGGGTGCGGCGGGCGACGGCGATCACGACCGCGAAGGCGCCGAGGTTCATCGCGCCGTAGATGAGGAGGTAGATCACGACCGCCTCGAACGCGGACCGGGCCGCGTTGCCGTCGGCGGCCACCGCCAGCGGGGCGAGGATGAACCCTCCCTGGGCGATCGACGAGTACGCCAGCATGCGCACGATGTTCGTCTGCCGCAGCGCGGTGAGGTTCCCGAGCGTCATCGACGCGGCCGCCAGCGCCCACAGCACCGGCTGCCACGCTTCCTGGGCGCCGAAGAAGCCGAAGTACACGAGCGTGACGATCGCGACGAAGCCACCAGCCTTCGACGCCACCGACAGGAACGCGGTCACCGGCGTCGGCGCGCCCTCGTAGGTGTCGGGGGCCCAGAAGTGAAAGGGCACCGCGCTGATCTTGAAGGCGAACCCGACCAGCGTGAGAAAGATCGCCACCGCGAACAGCGGCGGAAGGTCGGGCCGGCTGGCGTACCTGCTGATGTCGCTCAGCAACGTCGACCCGGACAACCCGAAGATGTAGGACATCCCGTACAGCATCACGGCCGACGACAACACACCGAACAGGTAGTACTTGATCGCCGCCTCGTTCGACTTCGTGTCGTGCTTGCGCCACCCGGCCAGCACGTACGTCGGGACGGAGATCAGCTCGAGCGCGACGAAGATCGTGATCAGGTCGCGGGCCGACGCCATCACGACCATGCCGAGCACCGAGCTGAGCAGGAGGAAGTAGTACTCGCCCTGGTAGTAGTCGCCCTCGCCGATGTAGTCGACGGACACGAGCAGCGTGATGTACGC
>DATFVT010000053.1:0-8391 GCA_035260105.1 Acidimicrobiia bacterium | reverse complement strand
GAGCTCGTCGGCGGGAACGTGTGGAGCCTGCTGTTCCTGCTCGGCGCCATCAACCTCATCGTCGCCCTGTTCAACCTCCTCCCGCTACTGCCGTTCGACGGCGGCCACGCCGCGGTCGTGATCTACGAGCAGGTCGCGTCGAAGATTCGAGGACGCGTCGTGCGGGTCGACTTCCGGAAGCTCGTGCCGGTCACCGCCCTGGTGCTGGTCGTCTTCCTCACCCTCGGCCTGTCGGCGATGTTCCTCGACCTTCGCCAGATCTTCACGGGATCCTGACCGATCCCCGCCGCACGCTTCGCTGCCCCCGCGGCGCGCCCGTAGGCTGGAACGGTGCACGAACGGAGGATGACCCGGCAGATCCGCGTCGGCGACGTGCCGGTCGGCGGGGGCGCGCCCGTCTCGGTCCAGTCGATGACGACCACGAAGACGGCCGACGTCGAGGGCACCCTCAGCCAGGTCTACGCGCTCGCTGCCGCCGGGGCCGACCTCGTGCGCTGCACGTGCAACGAAGAGGAGGCCGCCGAGGGCCTCGCGCAGATCGTCCCCCGCTCTCCCGTCCCGCTCGTCGCCGACATCCACTTCCAGTACAAGCTGGCGCTGGCGGCGATGGAAGCCGGTGTGCAGGCGCTGCGCCTGAACCCGGGCAACATCCGCAAGCCCGACCAGATCAAGACGGTGGCGCGCGAAGCAAAGGACCGGGGTCTCCCCATCCGCATCGGCGTGAACGCCGGCAGCCTGGATCCCGACATCGCGCAGGAGCACGGCGGCGCGACTCCGGAGGCGCTCGTCGCCTCCGCCCAGCGTGAGCTTGCCTACTTCGCGGACGTCGGTTTCGAGGACGTCAAGATATCGGTGAAGTCGTCGAACGTCCCGGTGATGATCGACGCCTACCGCCTCCTCTCGGAGACCGTTGACTTCCCGCTGCATCTCGGGGTCACCGAGGCTGGCCCGCTGCCGGGAGGCCTGATCAAGTCGACGGTCGGGATCGGGACGCTGCTCGCCGAGGGCATCGGCGACACCATCCGGTTCTCGCTGACCGCGGACCCGGTCGAGGAAGCCCGGGCCGGCCGGCAGCTGCTCGAGACGCTCGGGCTGCGCGAACGCAGGGGCCTCGACCTGATCGCGTGCCCGAGCTGCGGGCGCGCCGAGGTCGACGTGATCCGCGTCGCGAACGACGCCCAGGCCGCTCTCGCCGACCGCAACATCCCCCTGCAGGTCGCCGTCATGGGCTGTGTCGTGAACGGGCCCGGCGAAGCGCGCGAGGCGGATCTCGGGATCGCCGCCGGGCGCGGGAGGGGCCACCTGTTCGTGAAGGGCAAGGTCGTACGCGTGGTGCCGGAAGCGGACATGGTCGACGCCCTTGTCGACGAGGGCGAGCGGATCATGGCCGAGGGCATCGAGGCCCGCCTGGCCGCCGCCGACGACGGTGCCGAGGCGGAGGCCGAGCGCACCCGCGAGGAGCTCCTGCAGATCCAGGGAACCGACGCCAACCAGTCGGACGAGAAGATCGAGAAGATCCGCGAGATCGCCGACTAGGTGCGCCCCCGACTAGCTGCGCCAACTCCTCGCTCCCGTCCCTCTCGCCGCGGCTAGCCCCGCGCCAGGACGCGTTCCTGCCACCACTTCCGCACGCCGCGCGCCGATCCGGCCTGCAATTGGGCGGCGCGCAGTTGCTCCTCACGCGTCGAGTCGAGGGGCGGGAGCTCACCGACGACCCACGACAGGATGTGGTCGGCCAGTGCCGGGTTCCGCGGGAGCACGGGCCCGTGCATGTAGGTGCCGATGAGCCGCTCGCCGACGAGTCCCTCGGAGTCTCCGCCGCTGCCGGTCCGCGCCAGGACCCGGCCGAGCGGCCGTTCGCCCGGGCCGAGCGTCGTGCGGCCGCCGTGGTTCTCGAACCCGGTGAGGATCGGAAGCGGCGGGTCGGGCTCGACGACGAGCTCGCCGATGAGCCGGTTGGGCCCGGCGCGGGTGACGGCGTCGACGAGGCCGAGGCCGTCGATCATCGTCCCGTCGGCGGCCTCGTAGCTGTGGCCGATCAGCTGGAACCCCGCGCACACCGCCAGCACGGCAGCCCCGCCGGCGCGGGCCCGGTCGATCGCGGTGCGAGAGGAGCGCATGCCCGCCGATGCCATCACCTGCGGGTCGTCCTCGCCGCCGCCGAAGAGGTACACGTCGAGCGAGTCGGGGATCGGTGCGCCGGCGGCGATCTCGACGAGCTCGGCCGCATAGCCCCGCCAGCGGAGCCGCTGCACGAGTACGACGGCGTTGCCGCGGTCGCCGTACGTGCCGAGAAGCTCGGGGTACACGAGCCCGACACGCACCGCCGAGTCGCGCGTCGCGCTCACCCGAACCTCCGGTACAAGGCTGAGAACTGGGTGTACGAAGCGACGATGTCGACGTCGTCGCCCGGAAGCGCCGCCGCCGCCGCCAGCGGATCACGCTCGACGATGTTGTCGACGTCGGCGTACTTGAGGCGCACCGCGACGTCGAGGGCCCGCTCGCCGGCCGCCGCGACCGGCTGCCCGCGCAACAGCTCGTACGGCACGTCCCACAGCCACGACGGGTCCTTGCCGTCGGCCACCCGTGCGTTCACCGCGATGACCACCGAGCGGTCGCGCTCCGACAGGTGATGGAGCACCTCGGACCATCCCGCCGGGTTCTTGGCCAACAGGACGCGGGCGCGCCTCCCGTCAGCGAGCGCCACCGTCATGTACCGGCCGGCGACGGTCGTGATCGTGGCGGCGGCTGCGGCGGCGTCGACGGGATCGATGCCGTAGTGCGTCGCCGCCGCGGTGACGGCCAACGCGGCGTTGGCCAGGTTCCACCGCCCGGGGAGCGCGAGCCGGAGCGGCACGCGAGTGCCGTCCAGGACGAGGGCGTCGCCGTCGAGCCGGTTCGGCGTGGCCGGTTGGCCGAACCCGCACGACGGACAGTCGAACCGGTCGGCGCTCCAGTCCAAGAGCGCAGCGCAATTCGGGCAGGTGGCGGCGTCGTTGCGCCAACCGAGGCCCAGGTCCACCCAGGTCGTCTTGGCCGGCAACGCCGCCCACACGACGTGCGGATCGGACGCGTTGGCGACCACCCGCAGGTCGGGGTGCGTGTCGGCGGTGTGTCGCCAGAGGTCGCCGACGGCGTGCACCTCGCCGTAGCGGTCGAGCTGGTCCCGGCTGAGGTTCCCGAGCACGAGCAGCTCGACACCCAGCGGGTCGACGACGCGCGGCAACACGCGCTCGTCGACCTCGAGGACGGCGAACCCCGGTGCCTCCGCCTTCGCCAGGATCGGCGCGATCCCCGACGTGAGGTTGGCGCCGGTGGCGTTGCTCACGACCGGTTCGCCGGTGCGGGTCACCGCCGCCGCCAGCAACCTCGTAGTCGTCGTCTTCCCGTTGGTCGCCGAGACGAGCGCCACCCGCTGCCCGTGCGACAGCTGCGCGAGCGCGTCGGGCGCCAGAGCGTTGATGACCCGCCCGCTGATCGTCGCGCCCTGCCCGCGTCCGGTCACGCGTGAGAGCCATCCGGCGACCCGCCCCGCCGCGATGGCGGTGCCTGTCCGCAGCGTGCGCCGGCTCATCGCCGCTCGCACCAGTACGCATCGACGCGATAGGGGATGTGCAGCTCGTCGCGCCCCTTGGCGTCGGGATGCGTGGCGAGCAGGCGCCGGACCTCGTCGAGCACGTGCTCGCGGTCGGCCGGCGGCAGGGCCGCGACGTGACTCACGGACGCGATCCGATCGACGACGCCGGCGGGCGCGATCGCCTGATCGTGCCGGAAGGTCTCGGTGTGCAACGGCCCGAATCCGCACCGTTCGCCGAGGGCCGAGTCCCGCCACTGCTCGTGGTCGCGCCACGGGGCGCTCCTCTCGACGCGGTCCATGATCGACCACACCGCGTTCACCCAGTCGACCGAGCGATCGCGTGCGTTCCAGATCAGGCCGACCCGTCCCTCGGGGCGCAGCGTGCGCGCGAACTCGTCGAACGCCCGCTCGGCGTCGAACCAGTGGAAGGCCTGGGCGACGGTGACGGCGTCGAGCGAACCGGACGCAACCGGGAGCACCTCGGCCAGGGCGGCGACCATCGGCACGCCCGGGACGGCGGCCACGAACGCGTGCCGCATCCCGTCGACCGGTTCGGCGGCGAGCAGCGTCGCCCGGAGCGGCACGAGGAGTCTGGTGAACTTGCCAGTGCCGGCCGCGAGGTCGAGCACCCTGCGACCGGGCCCGATCCGGAGGTTGTGGGCCAACCACGCCACCGCGTCCGCGGGGTACGACGGGCGGACCCGCTCGTACGTCTCGGCGGCGCGACCGAAGCCCTGCTCGGCGACCTCGTGGACGGTCATCCGGGCCATCTTCGCAGGGAGGCGCCTCTGCTCTCGATGTGGTTATGCAGACGTCCGATGCGTGGCCAGGAACCGCAGCCGCGCTGCTCGCGCGTCCCAGGCGTACACGATCGTCGTGCCGGCGAACACGTCATGGAGCGCCCGGTGCTCGCGTCCGACCAGGATGCCGAGGAAGCCGAGCCCGAAGATGAGGAACGAGATCGGGAACGTGATCACGCGGATCGCGACCCGCCCGGCGCCGACGCGGTCGCCGTCGCGGCGGACGAGATCGAGGCCGAGGACCGCCATACCGATCGTCTTGCCCCAGATGGACATCGGCAACCAGAAGTAGAGGAACACCCAGACCAGGAAGATCACACCGCCCGCGACGGAGCCGAAGTCGGCCGCGTCGTAGTTGTTGCCCGTGACGAGCTCCACCAGCCAGATCAGCCCGGCCGTGACGAGCGAGAAGATCGCGGAGACGGCGAAGGAGTCGATGACGTACGACGTCAAGCGCGTCACAACACCGGCGTAGTGGCCGGTCAGGCTCGGCTCCGGCTCGCGTGTCGTCGACCGGCTCATGACGAGGTCACGAACCTGCGGGGGCCGCCCGACGAGGCGCCGTGCGGGCGGCGCAGCACCCGGTCGACCCACCGGATCACGAACTGGTCCAGGCCCACGCCCGTCGAACGGGCGACGTCGAGCGTTCTCGTCACGATGCCGGTGGTCGACTGCATGACTAGCCGGCCGAACTCGGTCCGGGCCACGAGATCCTCGATGTCGACCCGGTCGACGACGGCATTGATGTCGACCTTGTCGACGACGGCGTTCACGTCGATCTGACCGATCAGAGCGTTCAGGTCGAGCCGCGCCGCCAGCCGGTCGATATCGACCTTTTCGAGCACCTCGTTGAGGTCGATGCGGTTGATGACCTCGTTGAGGTCGACCCGGTCGAGTATCGCCTGCACGTCGACGTGCCGCAGGACCGCGTCCATCGGGACGAGCCCGAGCATGCGATCGATCGGCTTCGGGCGCTGCTCGTCTGCCACTGCGCCCATTCTGTCCCGACTGCCGCCCGCTCGTGCGTATGCCCGCAGTGAGTCGGGCTCAGTCCGGCGCGCCGAGGATCATCCCCGCGCCGACGGTGTTGTTCGTCGCCTCGTCGACGAGGATGAAGCTCCCCGTGGTGCGGTTGCGCCGGTACTCGTCGAAGAACAGGGGTGCGGTCGTGCGCAGCGTCACCCGTCCGATCTCGTTGAGTGCGAGCGCGTCGGCGTCCTCGTCCCGGTGCAACTCGTTCACGTCGAGCCGGTACAGCAACTTCTGCACGAGTGCGCGAGCCGAGCGCGTGGTGTGCTTGATCGAGAGCTTGGCGCCCTCCCGCAACTCGGAACGGTCCGTGAGCCAACACACCATCGCGTCGAGGTCCTGACCGCCCGTCGCCCGATTGTGCGGGCGGCAGATCATGTCGCCCCGGCTGACGTCGATGTCGTCGTCGAGTGTGAACGTCACCGACATCGGCGGGAACGCCTCGTCGACTGATCCGTCGGCCGTGTCGATGGAGCGGATGGTGGAAGTGAAGCCCGACGGCAGGACGATGATGTCGTCCCCGGGCTTGAACACACCGGCGGCGATCGTCCCCGCGTAGCCCCGGTAGTCCTGGTGTGAGTTGTTCTGGGGCCGGATCACATATTGGACCGGGAACCGGCAGTCGATGAGGTTCCGGTCCGACGCGATGTAGACCTCCTCGAGGTGGTGGAGCAGCGACGGCCCGTCGAACCAGTGCATGTTCATCGAACGGTCGACGACGTTGTCACCGTGGAGCGCCGAGATCGGGATGAACGTCAGGTCGGCGATGTCGAGTCTCGTCGCCCAGTCGGTGAACTCGGCCTTGATCTCCTCGAACACTGCTTGGTCGTAGTCGACGAGGTCCATCTTGTTCACACACAGGACGAGGTGGGGGATGCGCAGCAACGACGAGATGAAGGCGTGCCGCTTCGACTGCTCGAGGATCCCGTTGCGGGCGTCGATCAGTATCAGCGCCATGTTCGCCGTCGAGGCACCCGTGACCATGTTGCGCGTGTACTGAATGTGGCCGGGCGTGTCGGCGATGATGAATTTGCGCTTCGGCGTGGCGAAGTACCGGTACGCCACGTCGATGGTGATGCCCTGCTCCCGCTCCGCCCGCAGCCCGTCGGTGAGCAGCGCCAGGTCGGTGTACTCGTCACCGCGCTCACGACTCGTGCGTTCCACCGCCTCGAGTTGGTCCTCGAGGATCTGCTTCGAGTCGTACAGCAGGCGTCCGATCAGCGTGCTCTTCCCGTCGTCGACGGAGCCGGCGGTCGCCAACCGCAGCAGCTCCACTAGAAGTACCCCTCGCGCTTGCGGTCTTCCATCGCCGCCTCGGAGAACCGATCGTCGGCACGCGTCGCGCCGCGTTCGGTGATCCGCGACGCCGCGATCTCGACGACGACCGCGTCGGCGGTGTCGGCGATGGATTCGACGGCAGCGGTGCAGCTCATGTCGCCGACGGTCCGGAAGCGCACCGTCGCCTCGAACTCCTCCTCGCCTTCCTGCGTCGGGAGGTACGGCCCGACGGCCATGAGCATCCCGTCGCGGCGGAAGACCTGGCGCCGGTGCGAGTAGTAGATGGACGGAAGCGCGACGCCGTCGGTGGCGATGTACTGCCAGATGTCGAGCTCGGTCCAGTTCGACAGCGGGAACACCCGCAGGTGCTCACCGGCCCGGTGCCGCCCGTTGTAGAGGTTCCACAGCTCGGGCCGCTGGTTCTTGGGGTCCCACTGCCCGAACTCGTCGCGATGCGAGAAGACCCGCTCCTTGGCGCGCGCCTTCTCCTCGTCGCGACGTCCCCCGCCGAAGACGGCGTCGAACCGGTGCTCGGCGATCGCCTCGAGCAGCACGGACGTCTGGAGCCGGTTGCGCGACGCGCCGGCGCGTTCCTCGACGACCCGACGGGCAGCGATGGCGTCCGGAACCGAGGCCACGACGAGCCGGACACCGAGCTCGGCGATCCGTCGGTCGCGGAACTCGAGCGCCTCGGGGAAGTTGTGCCCGGTGTCGACGTGCATCACGGGGAACGGGATGGGCGCGGGCGAGAACGCCTTCTCGGCGAGCCGCAGCATCACCGCCGAGTCCTTGCCACCTGAGAACAGCAGCACCGGTCGCTCGAACTCGGCTGCGACCTCGCGAATGATGTGAATCGACTCGGCTTCGAGTGCATCGAGGTGCGAGAGCTGTCGGTGCACCCGGCCAGTGTGGGGAATCGCGGCGTCGCGCGCCACTGGGCTCGGGTACGAATCGGACACGGCGGCCTGCACCTAGGTGTGCAAGCCGCACTCGATCTTGTCGGTACCCGCCCAACGACCGGCGCGTGGGTCCTCGCCGTCGCCGACGGGATGGCTGCACGGCCAGCAGCCGATCGAGCGGTAGCCGTGGTACGCCAGCGGGTGCACAGGAAGGCTCCGGTCCTGGATGTACCCCTCGACGTCCAGGTCGTTCCACGTGGCGAGCGGGTTCACCTTCACCATCCCTCGGCCCACGTCGTAGGAGACGATGGGGGAATTCGCCCGGGTCGGCGTCTCGTCGCGCCGCAGGCCGGTCATCCACGCCGCCTTGCCGTCGAGGGCGCGTCTCAGGGGCTCCACCTTGCGCAGCGCGCAGCAGGCGTCGGTGTTGCGCTGCCACAAGTTGTCCGGCGGGATCTCCGGCTCCATCACCCGCAGGTTCAGGTCGTACCGCTTACGGACCTCGTCGACGTACCAGAGCGTCTCGGCGAAGTGGTACTGCGTGTCGAGGAACACGATTTCGATCTTCGGCGCCACTTGCACGGCTAGGTCGATGAGGACGCAGTCCTGGAAGGACGCGGCCAGAACGATGTCGTCGCCGTACTCGTCCCAGGCCCACTCGACGACGGCGGACGCCGGCGCGGACTCGAGCGACGCCGACACGTCGGCGAGCTGGCCGAGGTCGGGGATCGGGGCGGCGGTCGCGGTCATACCCCGGCGCACTCCCCGGAGCCGACGTCCTTCTCGTAGGGGCCCGTCTCGTCGAAGT
>DATFVT010000052.1:0-6148 GCA_035260105.1 Acidimicrobiia bacterium | reverse complement strand
ATGGATCTGTTCCCGCACGCGCGGCGCGCGCTGCTCACCGCGTACGCCGACACGGACGCGGCCATCGAGGCGATCAACGTCGTCGACCTCGACCATTACCTCCTCAAGCCGTGGGACCCGCCCGAAGAGAAGCTCTATCCGGTCGTCGACTCGCTCATCGAGATGTGGCTCGACAGCGACGAGCACCCCGTCACCCGGACGCAGGTCGTCGGCCACCGCTGGTCGGCGCGGTCCTTCGAGGTGCGCGACTTCCTCGCCCGGAACTCGGTGCCGTACCAGTGGCTGTCGAGCGAGGAACCGGAGGGTCAACGGCTGCTGGCGGCGGCCGGCGCGGACGCGACGAGCATCCCGCTGGTGGTGACGCCGGACGGCGACTACCTGGTGGAGCCGAGCATGAGCCGGCTGGCGGACGAGGTGGGGCTGTCGACGACTCCCGCGATCGACTTCTACGACGTCGTCATCGTCGGCGGGGGGCCGGCCGGCCTGGGCGCGGCGGTCTACGCGGCGTCGGAGGGGCTGCGCACCGTCCTCGTCGAGCGCCAGGCGACCGGCGGGCAAGCGGGTCAGAGCTCCCGCATCGAGAACTACCTCGGCTTTCCCGACGGCGTCTCGGGAGCGCAGCTGACCGATCGGGCCCGGCGCCAGGCCCACAAGTTCGGCGCCGAGATCCTCACCACCCGCGACGTCGTCGGACTCGACGTGCGTCCCTCCTCGCGAGCGGTTCGCTTTGCCGACGAGGGCGAAGTCGTTGCCCACGCCGTGCTCCTCGCCACCGGCATCTCGTACCGCAAGCTCGACGTGCCCGGCGCCGACGACGTGACGGGCCTCGGTGTCTTCTACGGCTCGGCGGCGACGGAGGCAGCCGCCTGCGGCGGCGACGACGTGTACATCGTCGGGGCGGCCAACTCCGCCGGCCAGGCCGCGGTGTTCCTGTCGCAGCACGCTCGGCAGGTGACGCTGCTGGTCCGGGGGGACGGCCTCGAGCGTTCGATGTCGTATTACCTCATCCGCCAGATCCAAGAGATCTCGAACGTCGATGTGCGCCTGAACACCGAGGTCACCGAGGTGCAGGGAACCAAGCGCCTCGAGGGGCTCACCCTCTGCAACAACCTCGCCGGCTCCCAGGAGACCGTGTCGGCCGGGTATCTGTTCGTCTTCATCGGCGCCGAGCCTCGAACCGAGTGGCTCGAAGGGAGCGTCGCCCGTGACGCGCGGGGCTTCGTGCTCACGGGACCCGACCTGCTCCACGAGGGGCAGCGACCGCGTGGCTGGAACCGCGATCCGTACTACCTCGAAGCCAGCGTTCCGGGTGTGTTCGCCGCCGGGGACGTGCGCGCGAACTCGATCAAGCGGGTCGCGTCCGCGGTCGGAGAGGGCGCGATGGCGATTCAACTCCTGCACCGGTATCTGGAGCACCGATGACCGAGCCCGAGCGACTGACACCCGACCAGCTGAAGACCCTGTTCCTGTTCGAGGCGCTCGACGACGACCAGCTCGCGTGGCTCGCGGAGCGTGGCCGGGTCGTCGAGTACGCGGCCGGTACGACGATCCACGCGGAGGGCGCGCCGGCGTCGTGCTTCTTCCTGCTCCTCGAGGGCACGATGGCGATGTCCGGTCGGGTGCAGGGAGGCGAGATCGAGCTCTTCCGCTCCGACTACTACGGCTCGTACACCGGCGCCTTCGACGCGTACTTGGGGGAACGTCGTTCGCAGGTGTACTCGGGCACGGCGCGGGCCATCACCGACTGCCGGTTGTACGAGCTGCCGGCCGCCGAGTTCGGGCACGCAGTGCGGGAGTGGTTCCCCATGGCGACCCACATGCTCGAGGGAAGGTCGATCCAGGGACAGGCCGCGACCGACACGATCGCCCGCCACGAGCGGCTCGTCGCCCTGGGAACTGTGACCGCCGGTCTCACGCACGAGCTCAACAACCCGGTGGCCGCGCTCACGAGCGCCAGCGTCCGGTTGCGCGACATGCTGACCGAGATGCGCGAGAAGCTCGGCATCGTTGTTCGTAGCCAGCTCCCCGCCGACCAGCTCGAGGCGATCGCGGACCTGGCCGCGCGGGCGCTGGACGAGCGTCGCCACGCGCCGAAGCTGTCCCCGCTCGAGGCGTCCGATCGGGAGGACGAGCTCGCCGGCTGGCTCGAGGACCACGACGTGACCGGTGCCTGGGAGATGGCATCCACCTTGGTCGCCGCCGGGATCGACCAGGCGTGGCTCGAGCGCTACGCGCAGGCACTCCCGTCCACCGACCTCGCCGTCGGCCTGTCGTACCCCGTCCGCGCGCTCGAATCCGACAGCCTGCTCGACGAGATCACGGATGCCGCCGAGCGCATCTCCGGGCTGCTCGCCTCAGCCAAGCAGTACTCCCAGATGGACCGGGCCCCGCTGCAGTCGTTCGACGTCCACGACGGCCTCGACGCCACCTTGACGATGTTCGGTCACAAGATGGGCGAAGGCATCGAAGTCGTCCGCGACTACGACCGCGCTATTCCGCCGATCTCCGCCTTTCCAGGCGAGTTGAACCAGGTGTGGACGAACCTCATCCACAACGCCGTCGATGCGATGGAAGGGCACGGCACGCTCACGGTGCGCACGCGTCCCGCCGGGGACGACCGCGTCATGGTGGAGGTGGGCGACACAGGGCCCGGCGTTCCCGACGAGGTGCGGACCCGTGTCTTCGAGCCCTTCTTCACCACGAAGGAGGTGGGGAAGGGGACCGGCCTCGGCCTGGACATCGCGTGGCGGATCGTCGTCGGCCGCCACGGCGGGGAGATCCGATTGGAGTCGGAGCCCGGGAATACCCGGTTTCAAGTGCTCCTTCCAACTCAACAGACCTAACCTGAAATAGCCGGCAAACAACGCATGAACGGGTGGAGGCGGCGATGACGGACGCTCAGGTCAGGGGGGTGTCGCCGGCTGCTCCCGCTCGTCGGCCCTTCGTCGTCGGCCTCGGCGACGAGGGATCCCTCGATCCCGCGCTCACCGGGGGGAAGGCCGCCTCGCTGGCCCGGGCCGCCAAGGCCGAGCTCTCGGTTCTCCCCGGCGTCGTGCTCACGACGACGTTCTGCGACGCCGTCGACCAGGGCGCCGAGGTGGCCGACCATCCCGCGGTGCGAGACGCGTTCGAGGGCGCCGGCGGTGAGCGCCAGCCACTCGTGGCGCGCAGCTCCTCGGTGGTCGAGGACACGGCGGCGTCGTCCATGGCGGGCCAGTTCGATTCGATCATCGGCGTCCGCGGCTTCGACGAGTTCGTCAGCGCCGTGACCGCGGTCCTGGATTCGCGTCGGCACGCGGGCGCCGAGGACCAGCCGATCGCGGTGCTCGTGCAGCCGCTGATCGACCCCGCCTTCGGCGGCGTGATGTTCGGCGTCGACCCCGTGTCGGGGCGGACGGACCGCAGGGTCGTCAGCGCCGTGCGCGGCGGTCCCGAGCACCTGGTGAGCGGCGAGGTCGACGGCTCGCGGTACGAGCTCGAAGCGTCGACCGCCAAGGTCCTGGAGTTCGACGCCAACGACGGCCCCGCCCTCGACCGGGCCGACCTCCGCCGACTGGTCGACTTGTCCGGGCGCGTGGCGCAGGTCTTCGGCGGCCCCCAGGACGTCGAATGGGCGATCAATCCCGACGGGCAGCTGTGGTTGCTGCAGTCACGCCCGGTCACGACCGAGATCCGAGGCGTGCCGCGCGGGCCCATCTACGGCCCCGGGCCGGTCGCCGAGACGTTCCCCTCCCCGCTCACCGAGCTCGAAGTCGATCTGTGGGTGCCGCCGCTTCGAGAGGCCGTGCGAGAGGCGGTGCTGCTCGCAGGGACCGCGACGCAGTCGGATCTCGATGCCAGTGACGTCGTGGTCTGCGTCGGCGGGTACGTGGCCATCGATCTCCGGCTGGCGGGGGAGATCAAGCCGAAGCGATCGATCCTGCACGCGCTCAATCCGATCCCGGCTTTGCACCGCATGCGCGGTGCGTGGCGCGTCGGCCGTCTTCGCGCCGCGCTCCGGCGTCTTGCCGAGAACCTGATCGACCGCACCGACGCCGACCTCGAGGCGGTCCCGCCCCTGACCGAGCTGACCAGCCGGCAGCTCCTCGCGCTGCTGCACCGCGGCCGCGTCATCCTGCGTGCGCTGCACGCCCACGAGATCCTCATCGGCATGCTGGTCGATCCCGGCACGAACCGCCTCACCGGTGCGTCGGTCGCACTGCGCGTCCTCGCCGAAGCGCGCCAGGACGGCCTGAGTGACAAGGAGATCCTTGCCCGGAGCCCGACCGTGCTCGCGCTCACCGGGCCTCGGGTCGCACCGGAGCCGGAGCTGCCCGCCGAGGTCGACAACCTCCCCTCGACGGCGACGTGTCGAAGCTGCGGCGACGAGGGCGTCGTGCGCGAGGCGCTCCGGCTGCGCGTGCGCTGGGTGCAGGAGGTGTCCGGCCGCGCCGCCTGGGAGCTCGGCGAGCGTCTCGCCGCCGCCGGCGACCTCACCGAGCCGGAGCTCATCCGTCACATGACCCTCGAGCACGTCGAGTCGGTGGCGACCAAGCGCGCCGTCGTCGTGCCCAAGCTCGTCTCGATCCACGAGCACGTCTTCGGCGAGCCGTTGCCGGCGTGGTTCCAGCTCTCGGACCGCGGCAAGGCGATCCGGGCGCAGTGCGCGAGCGAGGTCGGCGGCGGTACCGGCGCCGGTGGCGGCACCGGCAACGGTCCGGTCACCTACGACGGCGACGACCCGCCGACCGGCTCGGTGCTCGTGACCACGACGCTGTCACCGGGGCTCGGGCCGTTGCTGCCGAGACTCGCCGGCATCGTGGCCGAGACGGGCTCGGTGCTGTCGCACCTCGCCATCCTCGCCCGGGAAGCCGGCGTGCCGACCGTCGTGAGCTACGCGGGCGCGCGAGAGGACCTGCCGGAAGGCGCGCTCGTCGAAGTCGACGGTGACGGTGGACGGGTCACGATCCAGGACAAGGAGCGCCAGTCATGAAGGCCATCGCTTGGCTCGCCGGGATCGGCACGCTCGTCGCCGCCGGTTTCTACATGATCGTCTCGCTGAACCGGTGGGAGTGGAACCGGGCGCTGTTCTTCGGGTTGATCGTCCTCATCGCCGAGGTCGCGCTCGCGACCGGGCTCGTCCTCCGCCGCCTCGCGCGCCTCGAGTACCGCACCCGGATCGATCCCCAGGTGATGAGCGCGCTGCGGGAGACGCGACCGCCCGCGCCGGACCGCTTCGCGTGGCTGCGAGACACGACCACCCGGCCGAACGTGTTCATCACCTTCATCGTCGGTGGCGGGATCATCCTCTCGGCCGGCGCGTGGGTGATCGACCGCGTCGCCTCGAAGACGTCGTCGCCGCAGGGAGAGCAGAAGCTCGGCCGCCAGCTCAGCCGGATCAGCTACCCGTCCGGGGGGCTGCTCCTGGACGACGTCACCGTGCTCGCCCAGGAGGTGCCGGGCACGAGCGACGATCAGATCCGGTGGCTGCTGCGTCGCGGCACGCGTCCGTGACCGCGAAGAGAGTCGGCGAGATCGTGCTCGGCATCGTCGGGCTCGGCGTCGGCGTCGTCGCCGTGCTCCTCCTGCGCGAAGCGACTCTCTCCACCCACGAGCACGTGAACGGCCGGCAGACCGGTCTCGTCCTGTCGGCGGAGACGAAGGGTGGCGAGGAGAACCAGACGCTCTCCGAGATGGTGCAGGCGCAGGTCCTCACGTGCCGTCTCGAGGTCGAGTCGGACGTGATCGGACCGATCGAACGGATGGGCAAGGGTCGCTACCGGGCCGTGCTGCAGCCCGCGCTCGACGACACCAACCAGCGCCAGTTCCGGGGCTGTCTCGAGGACTGGGTCATCGACCACGTCAAGATCGACGTCGAGAAGCTGACCAACATCCGCTGACGCGCCCGCCCCGATTGTTCGGCAGCAGCACGAACAGGGCAAGAATGAGCACCGTGGCCTTCACCCCCCGGGTCCTGCCGGAACGTCCCGTCCGCACGCTCGCGGAGTACGAGCGCGCCGGCGGCGGCGAAGGGTTGAAGGCGGCGGTGCGCCTCGATCCCGCCGGGGTCATCGAGGAGGTGGCGGCGTCCGGGTTGCGTGGCCGTGGCGGCGCCGGCTTCCCGACCGGTCGCAAGTGGGCCTCGGTGGCGGCGTACGCGTCGCCGGTC
>DATFVT010000051.1:0-3529 GCA_035260105.1 Acidimicrobiia bacterium | reverse complement strand
GGTCTGCTCACCCTGAGCCTGGCGGGCGACCAGTTCCCGGCCGAGTTCCCGGGGGAGCCGACCGCCGCCTACTGGATCGTGGGCCTCGTCGCCGCCGGACTGTTCTTCGCCTCGGTGCTCGCGCACGAGCTCGCCCACTCGTTGATCGCGCGCCGCCACGGCGTGCAGGTCGACGGCATCACGCTCTGGATGCTCGGCGGGGTCGCCCGGCTGGGCGGCGAGTCGCCGTCGGCGGGTGCCGAGCTGCGCATCGCCGGCGCGGGCCCGGCCACGAGCGTCGGCCTCGCGGCGCTGTTCGGCGTGACCGCCTACACCCTGTCCGCGCTGGGCGCGCCCGGCCTGGTCGCCTCCGCGCTGGCGTGGCTCGCGCTGATCAACGGGATCCTCGCTCTGTTCAACCTCATCCCGGCGGCGCCGCTCGACGGGGGCCGCATCCTCTCGTCGCTGCTGTGGTTCCGTCACGGCAACCGGTACCGCGCGGCCGCGACGTCGGCACAGGTCGGCGTCGTGTTCGGGTGGCTGCTCGTCGGCCTCGGCGGTGCGGGATGGCTCTTCGGCTTCGGGTTCGGCACCTTGTGGACCGCGCTCATCGGCTGGTTCCTGGTCAGCGCGGCGCGCGCCGAAGGGCAGCTGGCGCGATCCCGCGTCGAGTTCGGCGACGTCCGGGTGCGCGACGTGATGACGCCCGACCCGCCCCGCGTGCGCGGCTGGCTTACCGTCGATGACTTCCTCCGGGAGGATGCGCCGCGTTTGCACGACCCCGTCGCGGTCGTCGAGCGCTTCGACGGGACGGTCGCCGGCCTGGTCAGCGTCGACCGGCTGCGTTCCGCGCCGGCGCAGGCAGGCGTCATGCGCCGGGTGCAGGACTTCGCCGTGCCCGTCGCGACGCTCCGCTCCGCGCAACCCGACGACCTGATCGCCGAGGTCGCGGCGCGTCCGGCGCGCAGCCGCGTCGGTCACACGCTGGTGTTCGACGGGGACCGGCTCGTCGGGATCGTCACGCCCGAGGCCCTGACCCCGGGCCAGGCGGTCAGTCGCGCAACCCCTTGAGAGCCCGCTCGGCCTCGCGCTTCGCGTCCCGCTCCGCGATCGTGCGCCGCTTGTCGTAGGCCCGTTTGCCCTTGGCGACGGCGAGCTCGACCTTCGCCCGACCGTCCTTGAAGTAGACGCGCAGCGGCACCAGGGTCACGCCCTTCTCGGCAGTGGCGCGCGCCAGCGTGTCGATCTGCTTGCGGTGCACGAGGAGCTTGCGGCGCCGCGTGGGCTCGAGCTCAGCGCGCGAGAACTCGTACGGCGCGATGTGCATGCCGTAGAGCCACAGCTCGTCGTCCTCGACGCGCCCGTACGCGTCCTGGAGGTTCGCGCGGCCGGCACGGATCGACTTGACCTCGGAGCCTGCCAGCACGATCCCGCACTCGAACGCGTCGAGAACGTTGTAGTCGTAGCGAGCGCGGCGATTCCGGATGACGACCGTGTCCGCGGGGCGACCCACGAGCCGACTGTATAGATTTCGGCCGTGGCCACGACCCCCGGATCCATCCTCGGCAACCCGGTGCTCCGCACGGAGGACCCGCGCATCCTGCGCGGGGACGCCCGGTACTTCGACGATCTCGAGGTCGACGGGTTGCTGCACGTCGCGTTCGTGCGCTCCACGATCGCCCACGCGCGGATCGAATCGACCGACACGACCGAGGCCGCCGGGATGCCCGGCGTCGTGGCCGTGTACACCGCGGAGGACCTCGACCTCGAGCCGCACCAGGGCATGCCGCTCCTCCCGCCCGAGCTGTCGCGCCCGCCGCTCGCATGTGACGTCGTCCGGTTCGTCGGCGACATCGTCGCGGCCATCGTGGCGGAGACGCGCGCCGAGGCCGTCGACGCCGCCGAGCTCGTGATCGTCGACTACGACCCGCTCCCGACGATCGTCGACCCCGAGGCGGCGCTCGCCGACAACGCTCCGGTGCTGTTCCCGGAGCACGGATCCAACCTCGCCATCCACCTGCAGTTCGGCGAGGAGGACCCGACGATCCTGGACGACGCGGACGTCGTGGTCGAAGGGCGCTTCGTCAACCAGCGCGTCGCGCCGGTGCCGATGGAGCCCAACGGCATCGTCGTCGAGCCCGACGGCGCCGACGCGCTCACGGTGCACGTCCCCACGCAGAGCCCGCACGGCGTGCGCGACACGCTCGCGACCGCAGTGGGGTTGGATCCCGAGCGCGTCCGCGTGATCGCGCCTGCGGTCGGCGGCGGCTTCGGCGCGAAGGCGGGGTTGTACGTCGAGCACATCGTCGCCGCCGCCGCCGCCCGCGCCGTCGGCCGCCCCGTGAAATGGACCGAGACGCGGTCCGAGAACATGCTGTCGATGCGGCACGGGCGGCACCAGATCCAGTACATCGAGCTCGGCCTGAAGCGTGACGGCACGTTCACCGCGTTGCGGGGCCGGATCGTGCAGGACGCCGGCGGGTACCCGACGATCGGCGCGTTCCTGCCGTATCTGACGCGGTCGATGGGACAGGGCGTCTACCGGATTCCCAAGGTCGAGATCAGCGCGAAGAGCGTCGCAACGAACACGACAGCGACGGCCGCGTACCGCGGCGCCGGGCGGCCCGAAGCGGCCGCGTTCCTCGAGCGCATTGTCGACATGGCCGCCGCCGAGCTCGGCCGCGACCCGGTCGAGCTCCGGAAGCAGAACTTCCTTCCCCCCGAGGAGTTCCCGCTCACGACCGCGACCGGAGCCAACTACGACGTGGGCGAGTACGCGAAGGCGCTCGACGAAGCGTGCCGCATCGCCGGGTACGAGCAGCTGCGAACCGAGCAAGCCGGACGGCGCCGGGGCGGCGACGTCGCCCAGCTCGGCATCGGAGTGTCCACCTACGTCGAGGTGACGGCGTTCGGCCAGTTCCAGGAGTTCGGTGCCGTGGAGGTGCACACCGACGGCACCGTGACCGCAGTCGTCGGGACCGCAGCCCACGGGCAGGGGCACGAGACGTCGTTCAAGATGATCGTGGCCGAGCTCCTCGGGGTGCCGATGGACGCCGTCGAGGTCGTGCAGTCTGACACCGCCCTCGTCCCGCGCGGCGGCGGCACGGGCGGGTCGCGCTCGCTGCAGATCGGCGGGAGCGCGCTCTACAAGGGGAGCGAGCTCGTGGTCGAGAAGGCGAAGCGGCTCGCCGCCCACCTGCTCGAGGCCGACGTCGACGACATCGTCGTGCACGACGGCGGCCGTGTCGGGGTGGCGGGCGCCCCCGCGACCGCCCTCTCCTGGGGCGAGCTGGCACTCGCCGCCGGCGACGCCGCTCGACGCCCTGCCGACTTCGACGACGGCCTCCGGGCCGAGCTCGACTTCAACCAGGGATCGACCAGCTATCCGTTCGGTGCGCACATCGCGGTTGCCGAGGTCGACACCGAGACTGGGCGGGTCGAGCTGTTGCGCCACGTCGCCGTCGACGACTGCGGGCGCATCCTCAATCCGATGCTCGTCGCCGGGCAGCAGCACGGCGGCATCGCGCAGGGCGTCTCGCAGGCGCTGTAC
>DATFVT010000050.1:0-2947 GCA_035260105.1 Acidimicrobiia bacterium | reverse complement strand
GCGCCTTCGTGGAGCACCACGATGGCCTTCACGCTCTGGGTCCACCGCTCGTCGGGGATGCCGATGATGGCGCACTCGGCGACGGCCGGATGGCGGTTGATGCACCCTTCGACCTCGGCCGGGTAGATGTTCTCGGCCGCGGACTTGATCATGCGCGTCGCCGGCCCGATGAACGTCATCGTCCCGTCGGCTTCGCGGCGGCCGAGGTCGTTCGTGTGGTGCCATCCGCCCCGTCGGCGGCGCTCGTTCTCCTCGGGCCGGTTCCAGTAGCCCTTCATCACTGTCGGGCCGCGGGCGACGATCTCACCCGTCTCACCGACGGGCACCTCACGGTCGTCGGGGTCGACGACCCGCACCTGCACGACCGGCGACGGCCGGCCGTGGGTGCCGATCGGCGAGTCGGCGAGCGTGTTGAACGTCAGCATGCCCATGACCTCGGTCTGCCCGTACCCGCCGGGATGCCGGGCCCACGGGCTCGTGTCGATCGTGATCATCTCGTTCCATTCGGGCTTGCCACGGAACGCGCGCAGGCTCTTCAGGTCGTACCGGTGGTCCTTGTTGGTCTCGAGGATCTGCTGCAGGGTCGGACCGACGATGAACGCGCCGGTGCACCGCTCCGCCTCGACGAGCCGGCACAGCTCCTCGGCGTCGACGCGCCGGGTGAACACGTTCGTACCCCCGGCGACGTACGTCGCCAACGTCGTCATGAAGGTGGCGATGTGGAACAGCGGTCCGCAGTTCAGGTACACGTAGTCGGCATCGATGCCGGCGAGGCGTCCCATGACGAGCCCCTGCGTGATGAGTGCGGTGTGGCTGAGCATGGCCGCGTTCGGTCGTCCCGAGAAGGCCGCCGTGTACATGAGCAGCAGCGCCGACGACGGGTCCACCTCACGATCGGGGTCGGTGTTCGGTGCCGCGGCGCAGAACGCTTCGTAGCCGCCGTCGACCTCGTCGTGTCGGAGCCAGAGCGCAGACGAGCCGACCAGCTCGCGCGCGGCGCGCACGGTGGAGCCGATCTCCTCGTCCTGCCACACCACGACGCGGGGGTCGATGTCGTCGATGACGAACGCCAGCTCGTCGACGCTCTGCCGCCAGTTGGCGGGGCAGAACATCGCGCCCAGCTTCGCCGCCGCCGCCAGCGTCTCGAGCACCCGGAACGAGTTCTGCCCGAGCCACAGGATTCGATCGCCGGTTCCGACGCCGCCGTCGGACAGGGCGTTCGCGAGGCGGTTCGTGCGCTCGTCGAGGTCCGCGTACGTGAGGCGGACGTCGCGCCCGAAGTCGCCGTCGACCGCGGCGAGCCGGTCCGGCCGGCTCCGGTGCTGCTCGCGCAGCACGTCGGCGAACGTGAGGCCGGCAGGGGCATCCACGGCCGCAGTCTCGCACGCTGACAGCGATGTCAGGTCCGGGCCGCGCCGGGTATCCTGCCGCCGCGTGAACACCCTGGGAGTCATCGACTGCGACCAGCACCTGTTCGAGTCGCGGACGCTCTGGAGCGACTACGCCGATCCGAAGCACCGCGAGGACGCGCTCGGGATCGTCGACGACCCGGCGGGCAACGCGTGGCTGCAGTGGCGCGGCCGGCGGATGGTGCTCGCCGACGTGACCGTGCCGGGCGAGACCGACGAGGTCGGCGACCGGCTTCAGCGCGCACTCGCCGGGCAACCACCGGAGCGGCCCTACGACGAGGCGCTCCCGGCGGCCTACTGGCAGCCCTCGGCGCGCCTGGCCGAGCTCGACCGGCTCGGGCTCGACGAGGCGTTCCTCTTCCCGAACTACGGCCTGGTGTGGGAGCACAACCTCGTCGACGACCTCGACGCCACGAAGTCGAACATGAGCGCGTGGAACCGGTGGGCCGTCGAGGTCGCGGCAGAGGGCAAGGAGCGCCTCCACCCGGTCGCGCACCTGACGCTGCGGGACCTCGACTGGCTCGACGACCAGCTCCGTGCCCTCGCCGCCGGGGGAGTGCGGCTGGCGATGGTCGCACCCGCCCTGGTCGACGGCCGGCCCCTGTCGCATCCCGACCTCGACCGGGCGTGGGCGTCGTTCATCGCACACGACATCGCGCCCGTCTTCCACGTGGCGAACCAGCGGCGCCCGTTCGACGAAGCCTGGTACGCGTCCGACCCCGAGCCGACGAACCCGGTGCTGTCGTCGGTCTTCCTGTGGGTGCCCGCCGCGCTCGCGATCTCGGACCTCGTCGTGAACGGCGTGCTCGAGCGCCGGCCGGAGTTGCGCCTCGGCGTCATCGAGCTGTCGGCCGTCTGGCTGCCGATGTTCCTGATGTACCTGGACGGCGGCGTGCGGTTCGTGACCCGGCTGCACGGCAAGCCGGTGGCCGACCTGGCCCACGCGCCGAGCGAGTACGTGCTGCGGCAGGTGCGCGTCGCGGCCTTCTCGTACGAGCGCCCGGAGCGGCTCATCGAACGGGTGGGCGACCTGTTCATGTGCTGCAGCGACTACCCGCACTCGGAAGGGACCGCGCAGCCGCTCGCCGACTACCGCGCCCTCGCCGACACCACCTCCGACCCGGCGCGGGCGCCCGGGCTCTACCACGACAACGCGGCCTGGCTCCTCGGGCGGGGCAACGGGGCGTGACCGTCGCCGACGACGAGTTCGAGTTCCTCGCGCCGCGCCACGACGTTCCCGCCGGGGGTCGCAGCGGCTTCCTGCTGGCCGAGGAGCGTCAGGTGCACTATCTCGAGTGGGGACGCAGCGCCGCGCCCCCCGTCGTCTGCCTGCACGGCGGCGGTCAGACGGCGTACATGTGGGAGGAGCTCGGCGCCGCGCTGGCGCCGACGCACCACGTGTTCGCCCCCGACCTTCCCGGTCACGGCGACACCGACCCGATCGAGGCGATGGACCGCCGCTCGTTGGCGGCGACGATCCCGCCGTTGCTCGACGCGTTCGGGATCGAACGGGCGGCGTTCGTCGGCGCTTCGCTGGG
>DATFVT010000049.1:0-6479 GCA_035260105.1 Acidimicrobiia bacterium | reverse complement strand
CGAGTGGATCGTGAACGGGCAGAAGGTGTGGACGTCGGGGGGTCAGACGGCCGATCTCGGGATGCTCGTCGCCCGCACCGATCCCGACGCGCCCAAGCACAAGGGCATCACGTACTTCGCCATCGAGATGGACCAGCCCGGGGTCGAGGTACGGCCGCTGCGCGAGATGACGGGACGTTCGTTGTTCAGCGAGGTCTTCTTCTCCGACGCCCGCGTGAACAAGTCGGGGATGATCGGCGAGCTCAACGGCGGCTGGGCGGTGGCGAACACGACGCTGGCGAACGAGCGGGCCGGCCTCGGCAGCGGCGGCAGCGGCGCCGTCGGCGGCGCGATGCCGGGCAAGAAGGCCAAGCAGCTCGAACGCCGAGTCGGTGACCTCATCGCCGGCCGTGGACGCGATCGCGCCGAACGCGCCGTCGCCGGCCGGCAGTCGAACCTGCTCGAGAAGCTCGCCAAGGATCTCGGCCGCGACCAGGACCCGAGCATCCGCCAGCGGCTCGCCGAGCTGCACATCCTCAACGAGGTCGGCCGGTACACGGCGCTACGCGTGAAGGCTGCGAAGGCGTCGGGCCGCGGCCCGGGGCCGGAGGCGAACACCGCCAAGCTGCTCATGAGCCGGATCACCCGCCTGTCGCGCGACCTCGGGCTCGAGATCCTCGGCCCGAACGGGATGCTCATGGGCCCGGACACCCCGGGCGGGGGCGTGGCGCAGGAGCTTGCGCTCTTCGCGCCGGCGGTGTCGATCTACGGCGGCAGCGACGAGGTGCAGAAGAACATCATCGGCGAGCGGATCCTCGGCCTGCCCAAGGAGCCCGACGCCGACCGCGTCAAGACGATGCCCTTCCGCGAGCTGAAGGTGGGGACGCAACGCGCCGCGAGCTGACGTCTCGCGGCAAGTGAAGCTCCGCCTCGCGCTCACGGTTTCGGGCGCGGTCGCACTCGGCGCCTACGAGGGCGGTGCCCTGGCTGCATTGCTCTGTGCGATCCGTGAGCTCTGTCACGGCGACGACCCCGCCGTGCGCATCGACGCCATCGGCGGCGCGTCGGCGGGGTCGATCACGGGCTTGCTCGCCGCTCGGTGCCTGCTGGAGGGCATCGATCCCGTGTACGTGATGCGCGAGGCGTGGGTGGAGCGTGACTCGCTTGCCGTGATGCGCACCGAGGCGCCCGACGAGCCGCTGTCGCTCGGCGCGCTGCGGAGGGCGTCCGTCGACCTCCTCGATCCTCGCGACGCACACGGGCGTCCTGCGCACCGGGTCGGCGCGCGCCAGGAGGCGCCGGTGCGCATGGTGATGGCGCTGGCGTCGCTACGCGGTCTCGAGTACCGCGTTCCGACCCTGTCGGCGCGCCAAGCCGTGCGCGCGACCACCTCGCTCGACTGGGCGACCTTCACGTTCACGTCGGGCCAGCCGGTGCCGGAGCTGACCGAGCCGCCGCGCTCGTCACCGACCGACGTCGCGTTGGCGTCGGCTGCGAACGCGCTCGCGTTCCGGCCCGTGCTGCTCGACCGCGGTGGCGACGAAGCCGGCTACCGGGCGCGGGGCATCGTGAACTTCCCGACGTCGAAGCACCTCTGGTACACGGATGGCGGCATCCTCGACAGCGAGCCGCTGACGCGGACGCTCGACCTCGTCCGCGAGGCCGACCGGGACTCGTCGCCGGACACGCGGCGCGTCCAGGTGCTCGTCCATCCCAACCCGACGGGCGCGCCCACCGGGACGGCGTGGGCCGACCCCGCGAACCCTCCGACCTGGCTCGCCACGCTGCTGCGAGCGCGCGACCTCCAGCGCACCCAGTCCCTGTACGACGACCTGCTGCACCTGGAGCAGATCAACACCCGACTCGACTGGACGGGACGGCTGTTCGACGAGATCGGGCCCGTCCTCGACAACCTCGACGACGACAGCGCCGCCCGGCTCCGTGACGCGCTGGTGCGGGCGACCGGCGTCATCGAGGGGCAACGGCAGGCCCTGCGGGCGCACGAAGAGGACCCGGCCGCGGCGGCGCCCCAGCCCGTCGCCGACAAGCCGACGACCGAGCTCCTCCGCGAGGTCATGGCCGAGATCGCCGGCATCGCGGGCAAGGAGCGCCTTGCGCTCGAGGTCGTGTCACCGCTCCTCCTGCCCGAGGCGATGACGACGCCCGTCGCGCAGATGCTGGCGGGCGAGTTCCTGTTCCACTTCGGTGGCTTCCTCTCCCACGAGCTCCGCATGAGCGACTTCGACCTCGGCTACCGCAGCACGCTCGAGTGGCTGCGCGCCGGCGGCCTCAGCGAGAGCGGCCTGCCACCGGAGCTCGAGGAGAGCGCGCTCGCCCGCGCCGAAGAGGCGTACCGACCCGGTGACCAGTGGCGGGCGTCGGGCCGCACGACGTTCCAGGACCTCCCCGCCCGTGAGCGCCTGGCGCTCGTGTCGGTCTTCGCCCACATCGCCCGCGTCGTTGCCCACGACCTCCGTCACCGCCGCCCGCAATGATGCGTGCGCAGGGTGGACATGAGCACGAGTTCCTCCCGCTGCCCGACAAGGGCCGGCACTTCGTCGCCCGCCGTCGCGTCCGCCTCGGTGATGTGAACCGGTCCAACCGGCTCCGCCTCGACGCCGTCGCCCGCTACCTGCAGGACGTCGCCTCGGACGACGTCGACGACATCGCCGACCCGCGGGTCGACGGGGCGTGGGTGTTGCGGCGCACCGCGCTCACCCTCGGCGAGCTGCCGCGGTACCGCGACGACGTCGAGCTCACGACGTTCTGCAGCGGGACGGGGAGCCGGTGGGCGGAACGCCGGACCAGCCTCGTCGCCGACGGCGCGTCCGTTGCGGAAGCGGTCGCGATCTGGGTGTACGTGGACCGTGCCGGTCGCCCCGCGCGGCTGGGGGAGTGGTTCATGGAGCATTACGGGGAAGCGGCCGCAGGCCGGAAGGTGAGCGGGCGGCTGTTCCTTCCCGCGCCGCCCGCCGATGCGGATGCGCGGCCCTGGCCGATCCGTGCGAGCGACTTCGACCTCCTGCGTCACGTGAACAACGCCGCGTACTGGTACGCGGTGGAGGACGAGATCGCGCGGCTCCTGCCCGGACGATTCCCGGTGAGCGCAGAGCTGGAGCACCGCGCCGCGATCGAGCACGAGGATCGCGTCGAGCTTCGTTCGTCGGTCGACGGCGACACATTGAGGGTGTGGCTGATGACGGGCGAAGAGGCACGCTCTGCTGCGCGGGTACGCCTCGGGTGAGCAGGTCGCGGAGACGCCCCGGGATAAGCTGACTCGCTCTTGGACGACTCTCTGCTGCCATCGTTCTCCGGGCGGCGCTGCCTGGTCACCGGCGGGCTGGGGTTCATCGGCTCCAACCTCGCCATCGCACTGTCCGCCGCCGGCGCCGACGTCACCGTCGTGGATGCCCTCGTCCCGACGCACGGCGGCGACCGTGGAAACCTCGAGGACGCGCGCGGTCCGATCGAAGTCATCGAGGCCCCGGTGGACGATACGGAAGCTGTCCGGGACGCCGCGGCCGCCGCCGGCGTGATCTTCAACCTGGCCGGCCAGGTGAGCCACGTCGAGTCGATGGCGCGCCCACGCTTCGATCTCGAGGTGAACACGGCCAGTCAGCTCGGCTTCCTCGAGATCCTGCGTGACGTCGGCTCGACGGCGGTCGTCGTCTACACGTCGACCCGCCAGATCTTCGGCCACCCCCGTTACCTGCCCGTGGACGAGGACCACCCGGTGTCGCCGGTCGACGTGAACGGCATCAGCAAGTCGGCGACCGAGCAGCTGCACCTCCTCTACGGAGAGCTGTACGGCATCCGGTCGAGCTCGGTGCGCCTCACCAACGTGTACGGCCCGCGACAGCGTCTGCGCGACGACCTGCAAGGGTTCCTGCCGATCTTCGTCCGGCGGGCGCTGTCGGGTGAGTCGATCACTGTCTTCGGCGAGGGGGCGCAGGAGCGTGACTGCCTGTACGTCGGGGACGTCGTCGAGTGCCTGCTCCAGACGGCGAGGTCGGCGGAGGCGCCGGGGGAGGTGTTCAACGTCGGCAACGACGAGCGACTCTCGCTCCGTTCGATCGCGGAGGCCATCGTCGCCGCCGCCGGCTCGGGTTCGATCGAAACGGTGCCGTGGCCACACGACCGCGACGCCATCGACATCGGCTCCTACTACGGCGACTCGTCGAAGGCGAAGCGCCTCCTCGGGTGGGAGCCGCGCACGCCGTTCGTCGACGGGATCGCGAAGACGATCGACTTCTACCGGTCACATCGCTCGCGGTACCTGTGACGACGATGACGGCCCGGCCGCCCGTGCTCGACCTGGCGCGCCGCGTGGCGTCGTTGCAGCCCGAGCTCGGAGCCGCCGTGGATCGAGTGCTCCAGTCGGGACGCTTCCTGCTCGGTCCGGAGACGGAGGCGTTCGAAGCGGAGTTCGCCGCGTTCTGCGGCCGTCGCCACGCCGTCGCGGTCGCGTCCGGGACCGAGGCGCTCCGCCTCTCCCTGCGTGCACTCGGGGTCGGCGCGGGTGACGAGGTCGTCGTCCCTGCCATGACGGCGGTGCCGACCGCGGCGGCGGTCTCTGCGACCGGCGCGACGCCGGTCATCGTCGACGTCGACCGCGACACCGCGCTGTTGGACCCGGCACGCGCGGCCGCGGCCGTCAACGAACGGACCCGCGCCGTGATCCCGGTGCATCTCTACGGCCGTCCGGCGGCCACGCCCGACATCGGCGTGGCGGTGCTCGAGGACGCGGCCCAGGCCCACGGCGCACTCGATCCGAGCGCGCCGTCGGCGGCGGCCGCGTACAGCTTCTACCCGACCAAGAACCTGGGCGGGATCGGCGACGGCGGCGCCGTCGTGACCGACGACCCCGATCTCGCGGCGCAGGTCCGGTTGCTGCGCACCCACGGCCTCACGAGCGGGTACGAGCACACGGCCGTGAGTGGCAACTCACGGTTGTCGGAGATCGAGGCGGCCGCGTTGCGAGTCGAGCTCCGGCGTCTTCCGAACTGGAACGCACGCCGGCGCGCCATCGCGCAGGCCTACCGGGATGCCGCGCCCGCGATCCGCTGGCAGGCGCCGCACGAGCGGCACGTGTACCACCTGTGCGTCGCGCGCGTCGACGACCGCGACGAGTTCCGAGCGCGCATGCCGTTCGACACTGCCGTCCACTATCCCCTGGCTCTCACCCAGCAGCCGGCGTACCGCCAATTCGTGCGGGACCCGTGCCCGGAGGCGGAGTCCTGGGCGGCGCAGTGCATCTCGCTACCCTGCTTCCCCGAGATGGCCGACGACGAGATCGAGGTGGTGTGCCGCGCTCTCCTGTGAACCCGGCGGTGCAGTCCGTTTCGGCGTTCTTTCCTTGCTACAACGACGAGGCGACGATCGGCGCGATGGTCGAAGCCGCCGCCGCCACCCTCGACCGGGTCGGCGCCGACGGCGAGATCATCGTCGTGAACGACGGCTCGAGTGACGGGTCCGAGCGCGTCCTCAAGGACCTGACCCAGACGGAGCCGCTCCTGCGCGTGGTCACGCACGAGCACAATCGCGGCTACGGCGGCGCCCTGCTCTCGGGCTTCGGTGCCGCGACGAAGCAGTGGGTCTTCTACACGGACGGCGACGGCCAGTTCGACCCGACCGAGCTCGCGCTTCTCGTCGACCGGGCGACGGACGACATCGACGTCGTGCAGGGCTACAAGCTGAATCGGGCCGACAACGTCGCCCGGCGCGCCATCGGACGCATCTACCACCGCTTCGTGTCGTTCGTGTTCGGCCTGCGTGTCCGCGACACGGACTGCGACTTCCGCCTCATGCGGCGTTCGATGCTCGATCGCGTCCAGCTCGAGAAGACGACCGGTGTGATCTGCGTCGAGCTCGTCAGGACACTCCAGGACGCCGGTGCCCGGTTCGTCGAAGTCGGCGTCCACCACTACCCCCGTGTCCACGGCCGTTCGCAGTTCTTCAAGCTGTCGAGCGTCGTCCGGACGCTGTGGGACCTCGCCAAGCTCTGGGTGCAGCTCGTGGTGCTGCGGCGGGGGAGGGCCCGCGCCCGAGCTGCGCGCTAGTCGCGGGTCGCGACGACGACGACCGACGTCCCGACCGGGACGTCGTGCTGGTTGAGCCAGCGCCGTTCCGCGCGGGCGAGCGGCGCGAACACCTGGTCCAGGGCCCGGCGGTCGACGTCGGAGCCGGTTTCCTGCGGCGGCTGGGTGCCCCTGCGCTCGAGCACGGCCAGCACCGCGGCCGGCGGGGCGAGGAACGAGTACGCATACGTGGCCCGCCGCACGCGCAGCCCGCTCCGCATGGCGATGTCGGCGAGCTCGTGGCGCCGGTAGCGGCGGCGGCCGTGCACGGTCACGTCGTGGGCGCGTCGCAGCGAGTCGAACGCGGGCTCCAGGAGCAGCACGGCGCCACCCGCCCGCAGGACGCGCGCCAGCTCCGCGAGCGCGGCGACATCGTCGTTCACCGTGTAGAGCAACGTGATCCCGACCGCCACGTCGAAGGAG
>DATFVT010000048.1:0-6225 GCA_035260105.1 Acidimicrobiia bacterium | reverse complement strand
AAGGTCGTCGCCTGGGCGCGCGACGCGCTCGCCGAGCTCGACGTGGCCGAGAAGATCCGCTCCGAGGTCACCGACGGCATGCAGAAGCAGCAGCGCGAGTTCCTGCTCCGTCAGCAGATGGGCGCGATCAAGAAGGAGCTGGGCGAGGACGGCGACGACGACGTGATCGAGGAGTACCGACGTCGCATCGCCGAGGGCGGGCTCCCCGAGCCCGTGCGCGAGTCGGCGACGCGAGAGGTCGACCGGCTCGAGCGCACGAGTGAGCAGAGCCCGGAGCACGGCTGGATCCGTTCCTGGCTCGACTCGCTCCTCGACGTGCCGTGGGCCGAGCGTTCCGACGACAACCTCGACGTGAAGGACGCGCGCCACGTGCTCGACGAGGATCACACCGGCCTGTCGGACGTCAAGGATCGGATCGTCGAGCTGCTCGCGGTGCGCAAGCTGCGTGCCGACCGCGGCATCGAGGAGACCGACGGACGTCGGGGCGCGGGCGCCATCCTGGCGCTCGTCGGGCCGCCGGGCGTCGGCAAGACGTCGCTAGGCGAGTCGGTGGCGCGCGCGCTGGGAAGGAAGTTCACCCGTGTTGCCCTCGGTGGCATCCACGACGAAGCAGAGATCCGCGGCCACCGCCGCACCTACGTCGGGTCCCGGCCGGGACGGATCGTGCGCGCCCTCACCGAGGCCGGCACGATGAACCCGGTCGTGTTGCTCGACGAGATCGACAAAGTCGGCGCCGACTGGCGCGGCGACCCGTCGAGCGCGCTGCTCGAGGTGCTCGACCCGGCGCAGAACCACACGTTCCGAGACCACTACCTCGAGGTCGACCTCGACCTGTCCGACGTGCTGTTCATCGCGACGGCCAACGTCGCCGAGACGATCCCGGCTCCGCTGCTCGACCGACTCGAGGTCATTCGCCTCGACGGCTACACGGAGGAGGAGAAGGTCGCGATCGCACGTGACCACCTGCTCCTGCGTCAGCGGGACCGGAACGGTCTGCGCGAGTCCGATGTCACCTTCGGGGAGGACGCCCTCCGGTTCATCGTCGCCGACTACACCCGTGAAGCGGGTGTCCGGAACCTCGAGCGGGAGCTGGGCAAGCTGCTGCGCAAGGTCGCGGCGCGTCTCGTGAGCGGCGACGCGCAGGCGCCCGTCGTGGTGGACGAGGCGGTCGTCCGCGACGCCCTCGGCCGGGCCAAGTTCTTCAACGAGGTGGCCGATCGGATCGGCGCCCCGGGTGTGGCGACGGGCCTCGCCGTCACGGGCGCCGGCGGCGACGTGCTCTTCATCGAGGCCTCCGTCATGGACGGCGAGCCCGGGCTGACCCTGACCGGACAGCTCGGCGACGTGATGAAGGAGTCGGCGCAGATCGCCTTGTCGTACGTGCAGGCACACGCCGAGCAGCTCGGCATCGAGCCGGCTGCGCTCAACCGTCGTGTCCACCTGCACGTCCCGGCAGGCGCGGTTCCCAAGGACGGCCCTTCCGCCGGCATCACGATGACGACCGCGTTGGCGAGCCTGCTGAGCGGACGCAAGGTCCGCGAGAACGTCGGGATGACGGGAGAGGTCACGCTGCAGGGACGTGTGCTCCCCATCGGCGGCGTGAAGCAGAAGGTGCTCGCCGCGCAGCGAGCCGGGCTCACCGAGGTGGTCCTGCCCGGCCGCAACGGCCCCGACCTCGACGACGTGCCCGAGGGGACACGCGACGCGTTGACGTTCCACCTCGTGGACGACGTGCAGGACGTGCTCACGGTGGCGCTCGAGCCCGAGGCGCTGCCGAACGCGGCCTGACCATCCGGCGCGGTCGATGGCATCGGCCGCGCCGGTGCGCGCGGCCTTCGCACGCTAGGATGTCGCGCGTCGAAGGGGAGTATCCCTCTCGCACGGCTGCTGTCAGCACGGCCTTCCCGGCCCGGTAGTCGTGGTCCGAACGGACGGGAGAGACCTTCGGCTGGACGAGTCGACCCAGCCGAAGGAGTGTTCCCGTGACCGTCGAATCGGACCGCAATGACGTCCCGCACGTGAGCGAGAGCAGTCGCGGGCTGCTCGAGCGCCGCGTGCGGCAGTTGGACGAGCGCCTCGAGCTGCTCCGCGGCGCGTTGGAGGACGGGCAGCGGAGTCGGGAGGTCGTCCAGGAGCACCTTCGCGTCCGGGAAGAGCGCGACCGGCTCCGCGGGCTTCTCGAGGCCGGCACTCCGGCCGCCGACGGCCCCGACGACCCGCACGTGGTCGAGATCGGCGACACCGTGGGGATCCGGCTCGACGACGGGACCGACGAGCACTACCTGATCGTCCACGGCTTCGAGGTCGAGCTTGGCGACCGCCGGATCTCACCCGATTCGCCGCTCGGGCGCGCTGTCCTCGGGCGTCGCGTCGGTGACGTCGTCGAGGTCCCCGCACCGTCGGGCACCTATCGCTGCACGGTCACGGCTGCCTCCCGCACGGCCTGACACCCGGTCAGGGAGCAGCCGATGAACCTCGCCGCAGTCGCGGCCGGTCGTGCGGGCAACTTCGCCGACGTCGACGTCCCCGGGTGGGCGTGGGGCCTGCTCGTGGCGCTGATCGTCGTGCTGCTGGTCGGCGACCTGCTCGTCGTGCACCGCACGCCCCACGAGATCAGCTTCCGCGCCGCCGCCGTCGAGAGCGCCGTGTGGATCGGCATCGGTGTCGCGTTCGCCGCCGTCCTCGGGTGGTGGATGGGAGGTCCGGCCGCCGGCGAGTACCTCTCCGGCTATCTGATCGAGAAGAGCCTCTCGGTCGACAACGTCTTCGTGTGGGCCGTGATCTTCGGTTACTTCGCCGTCCCCGCCCGCTACCAGTTCCGGGTCCTGTTCTGGGGGATCTTCGGAGCCCTTGTTCTGCGAGCGGTGTTCATCTTCGCCGGGGTGAGCCTGCTCGAGACCTTCGAGTGGGTCCTCTACGTCTTCGGCGCGTTCCTGCTGTACACCGCGCTCAAGGTCGCTCGGGGAGCGACCGCCGACGTGCACCCGGAACAGAATCGCGTGCTGCGTGTCGTCCGCCGCATGGTGCCGTCGACCCCCGACTACGACGGGCAGAAGCTGTTCACCCGCCGCACCGGCGCACTCCTCGCCACGCCCCTGTTCGCGGTGCTCGTGCTCATCGAGTCGACGGACGTCGTGTTCGCGGTCGACTCCATCCCCGCCGTCCTCGCCGTCACTCGCGAGCCGTTCATCGTCTTCGCGTCGAACGCCTTCGCCATCCTCGGCCTGCGCGCCCTCTACTTCTGCCTCGCAGGGATGGCCGACCGGCTGCGGTATCTCAATCGGGGCCTCGGCGTGATCCTGGCCTTCGTCGGCCTCAAGATGCTGCTGGCCGGGGTCATCCACGTGCCGACGGCGGTCAGCCTCGGTGTCGTGGTCGCCGTCCTCGGGATCACCGTCGCCACCAGCCTGCACGCCGACCGGCGCCGTCTCCGTAGTGCAACCCCACCAGACCAGGAGGTCCGATCATGAAGTGCCCCGTCGACGGAACGACGCTGCTGCTCACCGAGCGCCAGAGCGTCGAGCTCGACTACTGCCCGGAGTGCCGGGGGGTGTGGCTCGACCGGGGCGAGCTCGACAAGCTCGTCCGGCGTGACGACGACGGCGAGGACGGCGACGACGAGCATCGCCGACTTCGCGTTGTCGACGACGGTGGCGAGCGGCAGGGGAAGAAGAAGAGGAAGGGCTGGCTCAGCGAGATCTTCGAGTTCGGGGAGTGAGCTCCTTCGTTACACGGTGCGGGCGAGCTCGTTGAGCCGCGACACCACCTTCCAGGTCCGGACGGTGCCCGGAGTCCCGAGCGCGCCCTCGAACAGCGCGGTGTTCATCTTCGAGCCGGCGACGCCGTTCGGGTACCGCAGGTAGATCTCCGTGCCGCGGATCACGAACTCGTCGTCGTCGAAGCTGCGGCCGGCGAGAGCGCGCGTCGCCGTCGCGTTCGGGCGGCTCTTGAGAAAGGCGACGTGGAGGGTCTCCTCACCCGTGCGGCCCCGGGCCAGCGGATTGGTCCGCACGATCTTGGCCAGTTGATCGGCGCCCCGCACCATGACGACCGCGTCGACGCCGAACTCGGAGACCACGAGCTCTTCGATCTCCTTGGCCAGGGACGTGTCCGACCGCTTGCGGCTGCGGAAGACGACATTGCCGCTCTGGAGGTGCGTCGTGACGTCGCCGAAGCCGGCTTCGGTGAGCGCCGTGCGCAGACCCGCCATGGGCACCCGGTTGACGCGGCCCAGGTTGATGGCGCGCAGGAGCGCGACATACACCATGCCTCGATCTTCGCATGACACGGTTGGTTGACCTGGTCAAGCAAGCGCCGGTAGGTTCCATCGGGCATGAAGACGCCGATCGCCGAGCAGCTCGGGCTCGAGTTCCCGATCTTCGCCTTCTCGCACTGCCGTGACGTCGTCGCCGCGGTCAGCCGAGCCGGCGGCTTCGGCGTCCTGGGCGCCCTCGCGTACACGCCGGACGAGCTCGACACCGAGCTGAGCTGGATCGACGACCACGTCGAAGGCCGGCCCTACGGCACCGACATCGTCATGCCGATGAACTACGTGGGCAAGGGCGGCGGGGCCGACGCCGAGCTCACGAACCTCGAGCAGATGATCCCGCAGGAGCACTGGGACTTCGCCGACAAGATCCTCGCCGAGTACGACGTGCCGACCATGCCGGAGGACCTCGAGGCGCGACCCGTGAAGGCCGCCGGCCTCGGCGTCGACGAGGAGGGCCCGGGCCAGGTCGAGGTGTCACTGCAGCACGGGGCCAGGATGCTGGTGAACGCGCTCGGGCCGCCCCCACCTGACGTGATCCGCACCGCCCATGACGCGGGCGTGATCGTGGGTGCGCTCGTCGGCGCGAAGCAGCACGCCGAGCGCCAGGTCGCCCAGGGCGTCGACGTCATCGTCGCCCAGGGCACCGAGGCCGGCGGTCACTGCGGCGAGGTCGCGACCATGATCCTGATCCCCGAGGTCGTCGACGCCGTCGGCGCAGAAGTCCCCGTCCTGGCGGCGGGGGGCATCGCCACGGGGCGGCAGATGGCAGCCGCGCTCGCCCTCGGCGCCCAGGGGGTGTGGACGGGCTCGATGTGGCTGACCGTCGCCGAGGCGGACACGAACCCGGCCGCGCTCGAGAACATGCTGGCCGCCACGTCTCGCGACACCGTCCGCTCGCGGGTCATGACCGGTAAGCCGGCCCGGCAGCTGCGCACCGCGTGGACGGAGGCGTGGGAGCGCGACGACTCGCCCGGCCCGCTGCCGATGCCGCTGCAGGGAATCATCTACAACTACGCCGCCCGCCGCGTGTCGCGCGTGCAGCGCAAGGAGCTGTCGGGGTTCCCGGTCGGACAGATCGTCGGGCGGCTGAACACGGTCCGCCCGACGAAGGACGTGATCTTCGAGATGGTCGAAGAGTGGATCGAGACGACGCAGCGCCTCAACAATCTCATCGACGAGTGACGCGACCTCCGACCGGCAAGGCGGACTACCGCCGGGCGAAGCAGCAGTTCGAGACGGAACGGACGGTGGGATCATGAGCGCGACCGACCTGCCGCCGGTCGAGATGACGCTCGAGTACCCGTACACGCGCACGACGGGACCGGTGATCGGCCCGTTCCTCACGGGCCTGCGCGACGGACGAATCCTCGGGAACCGGTGCGGCGGCCGGGTGCTCTGCCCGCCGCTCGAGTACGACCCCACGACCGGCGAGCCCGTGGAGCCGGACTTCGTCGAGGTCGGCCCGGGAGGGACGGTGCGGTCCTGGACGTGGGTCGCTCACCCCACGCCGAAGCACCCCTTCGACCACCCGTTCGCGTTCTCCCTGATCCTCCTGGACGGCGCCGACACTCCACTTGCGCACGCCGTCGACGCCGGCTCGATGGACGCGATGGCGACGGGGATGCGTGTCGCCGCCCAGTTCCGCGACGAACGTGACGGCGCGATCACCGACGTCTACTTCGTGCCCGAAGCGGCGGCGCAGCACCAGGACATCACCGAGGGCGACGAGCCCGTCACCATCACCGAGCACCTCGTGTCGCTGACGATCAGCGAGCCCCTCTATCCCCACCGGGCCCGGTTCGCGCGCGGCCTGCTGGACGGTCGCATCGTGGGGCAGCGGTCGCCGGTGAGCGGCAAGGTGTACGTGCCGAGCAACGGCTACGACAACCTCGAGCGTGCCGAGATGACCGAAGCCGACGACGTCGAGGTCGCCGACCGCGGCGCGGTGAGTTCCT
>DATFVT010000047.1:0-3782 GCA_035260105.1 Acidimicrobiia bacterium | reverse complement strand
GCCTGCTGCTCCTGCTGCTCGGCCACCGCCACCTGGCCGCGCTGGCCGTCGGCCTCGGTGCGGAGCTGACCGACGCGGTCGCGCTCCCGAGCCGCGACCTGCTGCGCCTCCTGCGCCTGCGCCTCTTCCTTGCGCAGGTCGTTCTGGGCGTCGTCGAGCTGGTCCTTCAGGCTCCCCTGGCGCTGGAGCTCCCGCTCCCACTGGCGCGAGTTCTCGCCGAGGTACTTGCTCCCGGCGATGAGCTCGTGGGCGCCACCCCCTCGCGACAGCAGGGTGAAGTTGTTGGCGCCGCTACCCCCGCCCTTGTAGAGCGCGAGCAACGACTGGTTGTACTTCGCCTTGGACGCCTCGATCTCGGCCTGGATGCGCTCGATATCCCGCTGGACGGTCTCGATCTGGGCCTGGATGCGCGCCACCTCGGCCTCGGCGGCTTCCACGCGCTGGGTCGCCTCTGCGATCTGCGCGTCGAGCGCGGCGACCTTCGCCTCGAGGTCCTGACGCTGCGTGATGATCCCCTGCAGCTCAGTGATCGCCGCCGCTTCCTCGGCGGAGACGTCCTCGATCGCGTCGGCCAGCTGGTCCCGGCGGGCTCTGGGATCGGGCGACTGGGCGCCGGCGAGCTCGGGCGCGACGAGGCCGAGCAGGAGCACGCCCGCGAAGAGGCCGAAAAGGAGGCGCCGAGACATCAGTAGGCCCAAAAGCCTAAACAACACGAGTAACACAAGCAACAGTGGAGGGCAAAAGCCTCAGAGGGAAGTGGGGAAGGGCAACTCCGGCGCCGGGCCGGAAGCGGGATCAGACGTTCAGGAAGCGGCGGAGCCCGACCCCGGCCCCGACAGCGCCGATGAGGGCGCCGCCGATCAGGAGCCCGATGCTGATCGCACCGGCGTTCCCGGTGGTCACGAAGAACCCCTGGAAGAAGCCCTTGGTCGTGTCGAGCTGGCTCAGCAGGTACTGCAGCGCGAACACGCCGCTCACGGCGAGCCCCGCGCCGACGGCGCCCTGCACCAGCCCTTCGGCCATGAAGGGGATGCGGACGAACCAGTTCGACGCGCCGACGAGCTTCATGACCTCGATCTCACGTCGGCGGGCGAACGTCGCCAGGCGGATCGTGTTCACGATGAGGAACAGCGACGACGCGATGAGGATCGTCGAGATCAAGATGAACATGTACCGCAGGAAGTTCGTGATGTCGATGAGCTGCTTGATCGCCTTGTCGGCGGTGATCGCTTCGTCGACGCCCGGTCTGGTGTTGTACTTGTCGCGCAGAGCCGTGGTCTGCTTCACCTGCTGCGGCGCCACCCGGAACGAAGCCGGCAGCGCGCTGGGGTCGACCGAGCTGACGAGGTCGGGCTTGTCCTTGAAGATGCGCTTGAAGTCGTTGTACGCCTGCTCCTTCGAGATGTAGCTGGCGTTCTTGACCTGCCGGTCGCGGTCGAGCTGAGTGCGCACTGCATTGATCTGCTCCGTCGTCGCGTCGGTCTTCATGTAGACCTCGAACTCGACGCCGTGCTTCCACTTGTTGGTGCCGTGGTCGACCCACTGCTGGAACAGCAGGATGCCGCCGAGCAGCAGCAGCGACACCGTGACGGTGAGGATCCCCGCCAGCGTCATCAGGAGGTTGCGGCGCAGCGAGATCAGTGTCTCGCGCGCGAAGTAGGTCAGGCGTCGGATCACCCGATCAGCTCCCTACGCCGTAGACGCCCCGGGCCTGGTCACGCACCATGTGCCCGTGGTCGAGCTCGATCACGCGGCGGCGCATGGCGTCGACGATGCGCTGGTCGTGCGTCGCCATCACGATGGTGGTGCCGGTTCGGTTGATGCGGTCGAGCAGTCGCATGATGCCGACGGTCGTCGCCGGGTCGACGTTCCCCGTCGGCTCGTCTGCAAGCAGGATCAGCGGCCGGTTCACGAACGCGCGCGCGATCGACACGCGCTGCTGCTCGCCGCCCGAGAGCTCGTTCGGGAAGCGCTGCGTCTTCCGGCTCAGCCCGACGAGGTCCAGGATCTGGGGCACCTGCGCGTCGATCACGTGCCGGGGGCGCCCGATGACCTCCTGGGCGAACGCGACGTTCTCGTAGACGGTCTTGTTCGGCAGGAGCTTGTAGTCCTGGAAGACGCAGCCGACGTTGCGCCGGAGCTGCGGGATCTTCCACGAGCTCAGCCGGGAGATGTCGCGGCCGGCGACGATGATCCGGCCCGAGCTGCTGTTCTCCTCGCGCAGCAGCAGGCGCAGCGCGGTCGACTTCCCCGAGCCCGACGGCCCGACGACGAAGACGAACTCACCCTTGCTGATGTCGAAGGAGACATCCCGCAACGCCGCAACGTTGCCCTTGTAGATCTTGGTGACGCCCTCGAATCGAATCATCGATCCTCAGCCGTGGGAGGGACCGGGAACTTGGCGAGGGGTTGCCCTAGGCCCCAAGCCGTTTCAGGAGGGTAGCAGCCCGGCCTCCGCCGCACCGGAATGGTCGGTCGGTCGGGCTCAGCTACCTGTGAGCGTCCTCGTCGGGGGCCGAGGACGGCGTCGTGGCGCCGTCCTGCCGGCGGCGCCACTGCAGGGACGACTCGATGAAGGGGTCCAGCTCACCGTCGAGGACCGCCTGGACGTTGCCCGTCTCCGTGCGGGTGCGCTCGTCCTTCACGAGCTGATACGGCGCCAGCGTGTACGTGCGGATCTGACTGCCGAAGGCGACGTCCTTCTTCTCTCCCGACAGCGACTCGAGCTCCTGTTGCCTTTCGAGCCGCTGCCGCTCGGCGAGCCGGGCGGCGAGGATCTGCAGCGCCTTGGCGCGGTTCTGGATCTGTGAGCGCTCGTTCTGGACCGAGACGACGGTGCCCGTCGGAAGGTGTGTGATGCGCACCGCGGAGTCGGTCACATTCACGTGCTGCCCGCCGGCGCCGGACGACCGGTACGTGTCGATGCGCAGGTCGTTGGGATCGATCTCCGGCTCCTCGGAGTGCTCGAGCGCGGGGACGGCGTCGAACGACGCGAACGCGGTCTGGCGACGCGCGTTGGCGTCGAACGGTGAGATGCGAATCAGGCGGTGCACGCCCTTCTCGCTCTGCAGCAACCCGAACGCGTAACGGCCCTTGACGATGAAGGTCGCCGACGTGATGCCGGCTTCCGTGCCCTCCTGCACCTCGTCGAGCTCGACGTCGAAGCCGCGCCGCTCCGCCCAGCGCGTGTACATGCGCAACAGCATCTCGGTCCAGTCCTGCGCGTCCGTCCCTCCCGCGCCCGAGTGGACCTCGCAGATGGCGTCCCGCTCGTCGTGCTCGCCCGTGAACAGGGCGCGCAGCTCCAGTGTGTCGAGGTCGGAAGAGAGCGCGGCGGTGCCGGCCTCGATCTCGGGCTCCACCGAGTCGTCGCCCTCCTCCCGGCCCAGCTGGAACAGCGTCTCGGCCTCCGACAGCCGGTCGTCGAGCCCGTCGAACAGCACGAGGTCGTCCCGCAGGCGGGCGAGCTCGGTCGTGACCTTCCGGGCCTGCTCCTGGTCCTCCCACAGGTCGGCGCGGCTCGCCTCCTGCTCGAGCTCGGCGAGTCGCGTCCGGGCGGCGTGGATCTGGAGGTATGCCCGCGCGTCGTCGACGCGGCGGTGGAGGTCGGCCAGCGTCTCGGTGAAGTCGCGCATCGCGAGGCGTGCGGGTGTCGACGCCGCGGTTCAGCGACCGTGGCAGTGCTTGAACTTCTTGCCGCTCCCGCAGTAGCACGGCTCGTTGCGACCCGGCGTCTTCTCGACGCGGACGGGCTGCTGCGCGACCTCTTCCGGCCGGTCGGC
>DATFVT010000046.1:0-3466 GCA_035260105.1 Acidimicrobiia bacterium | reverse complement strand
GGTGACGTCGTCCTGTCACCCAACCTGGCGGGCTCGATGCTGCGCGAGCTGACCGCACCCGCGGGCGTCAGGCACGACCGCATCACGAAGCGAGAAGCGGATGCGCTCCGGCTCCTGGCCGACGGGTACTCCTCCCACGAGGTCGCGTCGCGGCTCCTCGTGAGCGACCGCGCGCTGTGTCACGACCTCTCGTCGGCCTACAGAAAGCTCGACGCCATGCACACGGAAGCCATGCTCGACCGCGTGCACTGGGGCATCATCTCCCGCGACGTCTCGGCGGCCACGCAGGGTTAGAGCTCAGCGCTGCCGGTCGCGCTCCTCCGCCTCCTGGCGGCGGCGGCGAACGCGGTCCATCGAGAAGAGCACCGCGAACGTCAGCCCGACGAGGGCGGCGAACAGGACGAAGGCCAGCGCACCGCCGCCGTTCTCCTTCCCGGCGTCGACGAGCTGCTGCGCGCCGGCGGGCGCCGCCGTCGCCGCGAACGCGGCGAGCGACGACACGACCAGCAGTACGGCGTCACGCATGCGTCGAGTCACGGGCGACCTCCTCACGGCTTTGCCGGCACCGGCGCCGGGGCGCCGCCCGCCGCCTGCTCTCTCGCCCGCTCGGCTTCGTCCCGCTCCCGCCAGTGGAGGCCCAGCAGGCCCAGGCCGAACAGGACCCCCGAGGCGATGAAGGCGAGGATGGGCGGGAGCCGGAGCTGCCCGAGGTCCTTCGTGAGCACGACGAAGCTGTTCTTGTCGGACGTCGGGTCGCACACGGGCTCGGGGGGCGGCACCCCGAACGGCGTGTTCGCGGGCTGCACGGCGCAGACCTGGACCACGGCGACGAGCGGCTTGTGGGTGAACTGGAAGTCGAGGAAGTTCGGGTTGCTGCCGCCGATCTCGAAGGTGTTCTGCGTCTTGTATTCGGTCACCTTGTCGAACTTCGCGAACTTGTTCTCCTCCGGCGTCGGCTTGTGGATCGCGGTGGGCGGGATCGTCACCAGTCGGGCGTCGACGGCCGCCTTCACGTTGGCGGCTTCGATGGTGTCGACCTTGTCCTTCTTGGTGAGCGTGCGAGCCTGCGGGTACTTGATGTCGTCGGGGCTCTTGACGACCTGCTGCACCTCCCAGGCGGGGATTCGGCCCTTCAACGTGTTCAGGGGCGACGACGTCGTGACCCAGAGCAGGCTGAGGATCACCATGAACCCGGCCAGGCCGGTGAACGCGACCAGGAAGCCGAGCCGGGCGCCGAGGTTCGTCCCGAGCAGAAGGTAGACGGAACCGCAGAACAGGCCGATCCCGGCGATGACGACGAGGATGCCGAGGATCGTCGGGTACCAGAGGTCCTTCGGGATGTTCTCGGTCGGCTGTGCCTGGGCGAGCAGCGACGTGATCACGACGGAGGGCCCCCGTGCATCACAGGCCCCGCTCGTAGTCGACGATCGCCTGGATCTGGTCCTTGCTCAGTGTGTTGCCGAAGTGCGGCATGCGTCCCGAGGAGATGCCCCGCGTGCCGTACAGCTCGTTGGCGGGCTTGCCGTTCGTGACCCAGTCGATCTGGTCCGAGACGCCCTTCGGGCCCGCGAACTGGCGCAGCGTCTCGCCGCCCGTGAGGTTGGGCCCGAACGCGCCGCCGCCCTGCGGACCCGGGGCGGGGCCGGGTCCGGGCTTGTCCGGATCGAAGAAGGACCAGTTCTTGGTGTGGCAGCGGGCGCACTGGAGCTGGAAGAGGAGCTCGCCGTCGCTCGCGGCCGGGTTCTTCGCCTTCGCGTCGGCGAGCTGGTTCGTGAACCGCTCCTTCGCCTTCTCGGGCGAGACCTGGATGGTCTGGATGTAGCTCACGAGGTCGTCGATGCCCTGCTCGTTCAGCACGCCCTTCCCGCTCGCGACGCCCCACGGGGGCATGGGTGTGCCCGGGCGTCCGTAGGTGATGATGTCGTGGACCTCGTCCTTGGAGTACCGCAGCAGCTCGACGTCGAGGGGCGGCGCCTGCCACGTCACCTGCACCGGCAGGCAGTAGCTGGGCGTCTCCTCGGTGACGGGCGCGGTGGGATCGCATCGCGGGTCGTCGGACTTCAGCGTGTAGTTGGTGCTCCCGCCCTCACCCTTGACGCCGTGGCAGTTCGCGCACAGCAGCGAACGCGTCGGGTCGTACGCCTTGCTCTGGTCGTTGGCGAACAGGATCGCACCCCGCTCGACCGAGCTGTCGTGGAACTGCTTCTCCATCGACGAGGAACGGTTCGGCTCGAACACGTAGTAGGCGAAGAGCGTCAGCGCGATGAGCGCCGTGGTCAGCAGGGCGATGCCGAGCACGCGCTCGAGCTTGCGCCCTTCGAGCTCCTCGTCGCGGAGGAAGGGCGTGAGGTTCTGCGGCGGGCGCGGCTCGGGGTTGCGGCGCAGGCTGAACACGCGCCACAGGATGATGACGCCGATCGTCGCGAACGCGGCGAGGTTGACGAGGATCAGGACGAGACGGAGATTCACCGCGTGTGAACCTCACACACAGGGCGCCCCCTCGGCCGTCTGCCCCGTGGTGTCGGTGCCGATCGGCGGCCCCTGCACGAGGGAGCTCGCGGCCGTGTCGACGGTGATCTCGCCGCCCGACACCTCGAGCACGAAGCGGTCGAGCCCACGCGGGGCGGGGCCGCCCTTCTTCTCGCCGACCCGGTTGTACTTCGAGCCGTGGCACGGGCACTCGAACCACTGCGACGACTCGCACCACGGGACGCGGCAGCCGAGGTGCACGCACTTCTGGTACAGCGCGACGTAGCCCTTCTCCATGCCGGCGACGATGCGGGGGTCGTACACCTTCTTCGCCTTCGGGATGTCCTCCTTCGGGTACGGCTGGATGTAGGTGCGCGCCGCCGCGTTGTAGAAGGGCAGCTTCTTGTCGAACTGCTGCTTGGCGTCGTCCTCGGAGCCCACGACGATCTTCGAGCCGAAGCCGCCGGCGCTGCTCGGCCAGAGGAAGCCGAGCATGGCCGCGCCCATCCCGGCGGCGAAGATGCCGAGCCCGGCGAGGATCCCCCGGTTGAAGAACTGTCGCCGGGTGAGGCCGAGCTCCTCGTCGTCGACGGGGACGTACTCGACCGGCGCCCGCGCCCCGACGGGCTCGAGCGCCTGGCGGGACTCGTCCGCCCGGGCCCGCGCCTCGTCGTCCAGCTCGGCCAGGCCGGTGCCCACGGTGGCGGGCACCGGCGGCTCGCCTTCCGGCATCGAGCGGTCGCGCTTGCGGGTCTCGCGGCTGAGGCGGCCGGTGTTCGAACGACGACGCCACCCCTCGGCCACGATCGCGATCGCGGCGAGGACCAGCAGGGCGGGAATGGCGATGATGAGAACAGTCGAGGAGTCCACGAACTACAAACGCCCTACAGGTCGAAGAAGATCCCGTTGTTCCACGGGAACACGAAGTTGAATCCGGGCCCGCGGAAGAACGAGCCGATGATGACGAGCACCGCCCAGAGCATCAGGAAGAGCGTGA
>DATFVT010000045.1:0-10154 GCA_035260105.1 Acidimicrobiia bacterium | reverse complement strand
GATGCCATCGTCCCGTGCTCGAGCCAGGGACGGCCGAACGCGGCGACGACGGGATGCGTGAGGTACGCGTAGACGGTGACGCCCGGAACCAGCCCGCCCTCGAATCCGTACGTGCGGGCGACGACGTCATCGTGGATCTTGTTCTCCGACGCGGTCGCGGCGTTGTAGGCGCGCACCGTGTACGCGGGCGTCATCGTTTGACGACCGCGTCAGGCCGGTAGACGTCGGGCTCGAGATAGATCACGCGCGCGATCGGGACGGCGGCGCGCACGCGCGCCTCGGCGGCGTCGATGGCACGCGCCAGGTCCGACACCGACGGAGTGTCGATGTCCACCTTCGCCGCCACGAGCAGTTCCTCGGGGCCGAGGTGCAACGTACGCAGATGGATGACGCGCCGGACGTCTTCGCCGTCGACGAGCGCGGTACGAATCGCGTCGAGGACGCGAGACGAAGCCGACTCGCCGATGAGCAAGCTCTTCATCTCCTTCGCGAGCACGATTGCGATGACGACGAGCAGGATCCCGATGCCGATGCTTCCCAGCGCGTCCCAGCGCGAGTTCCCGGTGATCTCGGCGGCGCTGACCCCGACGATGGCGAGGAACAGGCCGAGGAGCGCGCCCGTGTCCTCGAGGAGGACGACCGGGAGCTCGGGGCTCTTCGAACGGCGGATGTACTGCCACCAGGACGCGTCGCCGCGTACCTCGCGCGCCTGTCTCGTCGCGGTGCGGAACGAGAACGCCTCGAGCACGACCGCCACGAGGAGGACGGCCAGTGCGATCGGGAACGACTCGAGCTCGTGGGGGTGCACGAGCTTGTCGACGCCCTCCACCACGGCGAAAAGTCCCCCGAGGGAGAACAGCATGAGGGCGACGATGAAGGCCCAGAAGTAGCGCTCCTGCCCGAACCCGAAGGGGTGCTCCGCGGTCGGGCGCCGGCGGGCGCGCCGACCACCTAGGAACAACAGCGCCTGGTTGCCGGTGTCGGCGACCGAGTGGATGGCCTCGGCGAGAAGCGACGCCGCGCCGGTGACGGCGAATCCCGCGAACTTCGCCAGCGCGATGCCGAGGTTGGCGAGGAACGCGGCGGCGATCGCCTTCCGGCTCCCCTCCTGCATCCGATGACCCTATGTCCGGTTCGGAACGGGCGCGGACTAGGGTCGACGTCCCGACTTCCCGGAGGCGCGTCATGCCCGAGCCCGTCATCGTCGCCACCGCCCGCAGCCCGATCGGTCGGGCCTTCAAGGGGTCGCTCGTCGACCTCCGGCCCGACGACTTCGCCACGACGATCGTGAGCGCGGCCCTCGACAAGGTGCCCGAGCTGGATCGCAACGACATCGACGACCTGATCCTCGGGTGCGGGCTCCCGGGTGGCGAGCAGGGGTTCAACATGGCACGGGTCGTGAGCGTGCTCGCCGGCCTCCAGGACGTGCCGGGCTGCACGATCACGCGCTATTGCTCGTCGTCACTGCAGACGATCCGCATGGCCGCGCACGCGGTGAAGGCAGGCGAGGGCGACGCGTTCGTCGCCGCCGGCGTCGAGTGCGTGAGCCGGTTCGGGAAGGGCAATTCCGACAGCTGGCCCGACACCCAGAACCCCAAGTTCCAGGACGCGGGACTGCGCAGCATGAAGCGGTCCGAAGGCGGTCAGGGATCGTGGGAGCCGCAGGAAGGGCTGCCCGACGTCTACATCGCGATGGGGCAGACGGCCGAGAACGTCGCCGAGCTCGAGAACGTCTCGCGCGAGGAGATGGACGAGTTCGCGGCCCTGTCCCAGAACCGCGCCGTCAACTCGCAGACGAACGGCTTCTTCGAGCGGGAGATCATCCCGGTGGAGCTGCCCGACGGGACGGTCGTGAACAAGGACGACGGCCCGCGCCCGGACACGACGGTCGAGAAGCTCGCCCAACTCAAGCCGGCGTTCCGCCCCGACGGCAAGATCACCGCCGGGAACGCGTGCCCGCTGAACGACGGTGCCGCCGCCGTCGTCGTCATGAGCGACACCCGCGCCCAGGACCTCGGCATCACGCCGTTGGCGCGCATCGTGTCGAGCGGGGTGACCGCGCTCAACCCGGAGATCATGGGCCTGGGGCCGGTCGGCGCGACTCGCCAGGCGCTTTCACGGGCCGGGATGACGATCGACGACGTCGATCTGGTCGAGATCAACGAGGCGTTCGCGGCGCAGGTGATCCCGTCCGCCCGTCATCTCGGCATCGACTGGGACAAGCTCAACGTGAACGGCGGGGCGATCGCGCTCGGGCACCCCTTCGGTCAGACCGGGGCGCGGATCATGACGACGTTGCTGAACGGCCTCGAGGACGCCGGCGAGACGGTCGGCCTCGAGACGATGTGCGTCGGCGGCGGCCAGGGCATGGCCATGGTCGTCGAGCGCCTCAACTGAGCGACCCCAAGGGCTAGCAGGCGGGGCGCACGTCCCAGACGGTATCGGCGGGGATGCGCAGCGGGCGGGCGGCGCCGCCGACGCGGACGAGCAAACGCGTCCGGCTCTTGTCGTAGCCCTCGTAGACCCCTGTGGTCGCGATGGGACCGCCGTCGCGGGCGAGGTAGAGCATCGTCAGCGTCTTGCCCTTCCCGAGACGCAGGCGCTCGTCCCAGCCGTAGTGCAGGCGCCGGTCGGGGCCGGGGCGCGGGGAACGGGCGACGTGCACGCGCTGCTCGCGGTACGAGGTCTGCAGGGCCTCGGCTCGCTCGGCGCCGAGGAACTCGGCGGTGGCGTCGAGCAGGAGGCGGGCGAAGGTGCGCCCGTGGGTCGGCAGGTCGAGGTCGTCGGCGAGAGCCCAGTGGACCAGCTCGTGCAGCACGACTCCCTTGGTGCGGTAGCGGCGGGGGAGCGTGATCGTCGTTCCCCGCTCGTCCATCGAGAAGAAGGCCTGGCGGGCCCCGTGGCCGGGCCGGAAACCGGGCACCTCGCCCAGGCCGCGGTGCGGGAAGCGGGCCACCCACCACAGCGTCCCGACGACCCGGTCGGCGTAGGCCGCGCACGCGTCCAGCCCGGGGAGGGGGCTCGTGGGCAGCGGCGTCTCGGCCAGATAGAGGCGGCGGCGCTGGGCGTCGCGAGGAGAGCGAGGCTCGTCCAGAATCACCCTCATCGTGTAGCACGCGCCGGGGGCGCGATCGCGGCTTCTCATCCGGGGCTCCCTCGCGAGGCCATGATGCCCTGCTCGTCGCGCAGCGCCGCCATGCCCACGTTGTGGCCGGTGTACGACGGCGGCTGTCGCAGCATCCAGACGACGCCCTGGGCAGGGACCTCGGACGGCTCCCAGCTCGAATGGTCGAAGCCGGGCGTGTTGGCGACGAACCCCTCCGAGGCCACCGGCACGTCGATGCGGAAGGTGTTCACCGCGATGTGATCGGGTCGCAGCTGCTCCGCCAGCGACACCGTGAGGTGCTCCAGCGCGATCTTCGACATGCCGTACACCATGAGACCGGGGATGTAGCTCAGGGCGGCGGCGGACGACACGTTGAGCACCGCGCCCTCGCCTTGCTCCCGCATGCGCGGGACCGCCGCGTGGGCGGCGGCGAGCGGCGCGCGCAGGTTCACGTTCATCATCACGTCGTAGCGCTTCAACGGCACGTCGAGGTCGCCCGGGAACGTGACGGCGGCGTTGTTCACGAGCACGTCGAGCCGGCCGAAGTGCGCGACGGTCGTGTCGACCATGCGCTCGATCTCGTCCTCGTGGGCGAGGTTCGTGGGCACCGCGAGCGCGTCCCCGCCGGCGTCGCCGATCCGCCGGACCGTGGCGTCGATCGTGCCGGGGAGCCGCAGCGGATCGGCATCGGTGGCGCGCGCCGCGCACGCGACGCGCACGCCTGCGTCGGCGAGCGCGACGGCGATCGCGGCGCCGACGCCGCGGCTGGCGCCTGTGACGATCGCGACCTTGCCGTCGAGGTTCACGAGCGCCGGGCCCGCTGAGGGCCCAGGGAGGGCAGCTCCTGCTCGAGCACCAGGTTGGGCGCGTAGAGGTCACCGAGTCGCCCGATGCGCTCGAGCACGTCGGGAGCCTCGAAGGTCAGCGCGTCCTCGTCCTCGTCGTCGAGCGCTTCGGACACCTCGTCCCACGCCACCGGCGTCGAGACGCGGGGTCGTCCCCTCCCGCGCAGCGAGTACGCGCAGATCGTGGTCTTGTGCTCGTCGTTCTGACTCCAGTCCACGAACACCTTCCCCGGTCGCTCCTCCTTCTTCATGATCACCGTGACCCGGTCGGGCTCGCGCTTGGCGAGCACCTGGCCCAGCGCACGGGCGAAGTCCTTCGTGTCGTCGTCGGTGACGCCGGTGTGCAGCGGCACGGCCATGTGGAGACCTTTCGAGCCCGACGTCTTCACGACCGACTCGAGACCGAGCTCGGCGAGCACACCCCGGAGGTCGAGCCCGACCCGGCAGCAGTCGAGCACGGTCGCGCCCGGGCCGGGGTCGAGGTCGAACACCATCGAGTCGGGCCGGTCGGGGCTCGAGACCCGGGCCTGCGGGGTGTGCAGCTCGAGGGCGGCCATGTTGGCGGCCCAGACGAGCGACGCGAGGTTGTCGAGCACGCACTGGACGAGGTCGCCGGACACCGACGCCGACCGCATCCACTTCGGGGCGTGCGAGGGACAGCGCTTCTCGAAGAACGACTGGCTGGCGACGCCGTCGGGCCAGCGCACCAGCGTGACCGGACGGTCGGCGAGGTGCGGGACCATCACGGCCCCGATCCGGGCGTAGTAGTCGACGACTTGCGCCTTCGTGAACCCCGCTTCCGGGTACAGGACCTTGTCGAGGTTGGAGAGCCGCAGCCGGTGGCCCTCGATCTCGACCTGGCTCATCGGACGCCCTCGCACGTTCTGGCTCTGGTGCCGCCGGGGCCCTTGGTGCTCATGGGGCTCGGGCAAGAAGTGTGCGTCGACCCTCCACGACCTGCGACGCTATAGGGGCCGGCGGGCGGCAAGGAGGTGGGCCAGGTGCCCAGCACCATTTGGAGCGGCAACATCAGCTTCGGTCTCGTGACCGTCCCGGTGAAGCTTGTGTCCGCCGTGCGCTCGAAGGACGTGCGCTTCAACCAGCTCGAGGAGGGGACCGGCGCCCGGATCCGGTACCGCCGGGTCTCCGAGGCCACGGGCGAGGAAGTGCCCAACGAGCGCATCCAGAAGGGGTACGAGATCGCGTCCGGCCAGTACGTCGTGGTCGACAACGAGGAGCTCGAGAAGCTCACGCCGAAGGCGAGCCACACCATCGAGATCCAGGACTTCGTCGACCTCGAGCAGATCGACCCCATCTACTTCGAGCAGCCGTACTACCTCGTGCCCGACCGGGCCGCCGAGCGCCCCTACCGCCTGCTGATCGAGGCGATGACCGACCTCCAGAAGGTCGCGGTCGGGAAGATCGTGCTCCGCGCCAAGGAGCATCTCGTCGCCATACGGCCCCTCGACGGCGCGTTGTGCATCGAGACGATGCGGCACGCCGACGAGGTGATCCCCATCGAGAGCCTCGAAGAGATCCCTCGCGACGACGACATCGCGCCGAACGAGAAGGAGCTCGACATGGCGCGTCAGCTCATCGAGGCCCTCGCGAGCAACTTCGAGCCCGACAAGTACCACGACGACTACCGCGAACAGCTCCTCGGGATCATCGACAAGAAGGCGGCCGGCGAGGAGATCGTCGCCGAGCCGTTGGTCGAGGAGCCGGCCAAGGTCGTCGACCTCATGGCCGCGCTCGAGGCGAGCCTCGCCCGGGCGGGCAAGGGCGACGACAAGGCCGCCGCCCGACCGGCGAAGGCGGCGGCCAAGAAGACCAAGAAGGCCGGCGCCAAGAAGGCGGGCAAGGCCACCAAGACCCGCTCGCGCTCACGCAAGTCGGCCTGAGCGGCCGGCTCACGACGCCAGTCGCTGCGGCAGCTGCACCGCGCGGCGCGGCAGCACGGTCACGACGGCGTTCTCGAGCGCGTCCGCGCCGGCGTGGTCGTGCTCGAGCCACCCGCAGACCGCGCACGCGGGCCATGCCGCGTCGTGGTCGAGGCGGAACGCCGGGCACGGCTCGAGCCGCACCGGCGGGATCTCCTCGGCTTCCGTGATGGTCCTCGCTGTGGGTGCTGTCATCGGGTCCTCCGTGGTCTGCTCCACCCGCAGGAGCATCGAACCACGGGGGTGTGACAGCTACGCGGCCTAGCCGCCGCCCTCGTACTTGAACGAGACGTTGACCTTGGCCCGGTAGGCCGACACCTTGCCGTTCTCGATCGTGACGTCGAGCTCGGAGACCTCGGCTATGCGCAGGTCGCGCAGCGACTGCGACGCCAGCGCCACCGCGCTGGAGACCGCCTGCTCCCATCCGTCGGGGCTCGTCCCGACCAGCTCGATGACCTTGTAGACACTGTCGACCATGGGCTCCCCCTCACATCGGCGCTCGCCGATCGGCGGCGCACATCCACGATTCCGGCCGTCACCTCCTCCGTCAAGGGTGCCTCTAGTGTGCGGAACATGAGCGAGAGCTCCACCGTCCCGACCGGGTCACCGGCCCCTGACTTCACGCTGCCGCGCCCGGGTGGCGGCGCGGTGTCGCTGTCGTCGTACCGCGGCCGACCCGTCGTGCTGGCGTTCCTCCGCGGCTACTCCTGACCGTTCTGCCGCCGGCACCTCGCGCAGTTGCGCGACGACTACGAACGCTTCACCGCCCTCGGGGCCGAGGTGCTCGCGATCTCCGCCGAGAGCCCGGCCCGCTCCGAGACCTACCTGCGATCGCACCCGTTGCCGTATCCCACGCTCGTCGACGAGGACCATGAGGTGTTCGACGCGTACGACGTGACCAGCCGCATGATCTCGCTCGGCCAGCGCCCCGCGCTCTTCGTCGTCGACCGTGACGGCGTCGTGCGGTTCGAGGAGGTCGGCGCGCAGCAGTACAACATCCCGCGCAACGAGAACGTCCTGGCCGTCCTCGAGTCGCTCTAGCTCGCCACCTGCACGGTCTTGCCGTCGCGCCACTCGCGCAGCACCAGGTACCGCCCCTTGAGGGCGGCGTGGTCGTAGGTGCCGAAGCCCATGGTCGTGCCGTCGACGCCCGACGTCGCCGGCAGCTGCTTCACCCGCTCGAGCCCCTCCTTGAGACCCGCGCGCGTGAGGTGGCCGGCACGGGCGATCGCCTCGCCGACGAGCCGGCCCATGTCGTACGCGGCACAGCCGATCGGCCCCCCGGCGGCGCGCCTCGACTTCTCGCCCAAGCGCGCCCGCATCCGGTTGTCGTCGGCGACGCCGTCCAGGTACTCCCAACCCGCCCATCCGTCGCGCCAGTCGGGGCGCGCGTAGCCGAACATCAGCGAGCTGTTGGCGACCACCGGGACCGGCCACGACAGGTCGGCGAGCGCCACGGCCACGGCGCGAGACGCGACGCCGAGCCCGAGGTACACGAGCGCGTCGGGCTCGGTCTGGCGCAGTCGCGTGACGACGGGTCGGACGTCGTCCGAGAGCGGCGAGATGGCGGCGACGCCGGTCGTCTCGATGCCCTCGAGGGCGCGGGCCGCCTCGAAGGCCTCGGCGTACCCGAGGCCCACGGGCGACTGATCGCGGATCACGGCCGCGCTCCGCAGCCCCCGTTGCGCGAGCCGGCGCGCGAGCAGCGGCGGCTCCTCTTCCAGCGAGCCGATCTGGTAGTGGAACATGAACTCGCTGCGCGTGCGCTCGCCGCCCGTGTAGTTGATGGACGGGATCCCCGCGGCGTCGGCGAGCGGCCGCGCGATCAGCCCGTTGTCGCTGATCGACGGGCCGAGGATCAGCAGGACCCCGGCGTCGTCGAGCTCGGCGAACGCAGTGACGACGTCGCGCTCGGTGCCCAGCGGCAGCCCGCGGGCGAGGCGGGTCTCGAACTCCACGGCCCGGTCGAGGCGCCCAGCGGCGGCGATCTCGTCCAGCCCGAGCCGGACGGCCTCCTCGAAGCTGGCGCCCCCGTCCGCCTGCGGGAAGTCGAACAGCAACCCGATCCGGATGGGCGCGGCCGGTGCCTGCATGGCGGGGGAGTGTTCTGGGTCTGCTCCGCCCGCGTCAATACAGTGCCGGGCGTGGGTTTGCTCCCGGACGAGCTGCACGAGGTCGCGGCACGGTATCCGGATCGCGTCGCGGTCGACGTCGTCGACGGCGACACCTTGACGTTCGGCGCCTGGGACGCCCGCTCCGACACGCTCGCCCGCACGCTCGTCGACGGTGGGGTGCGACCCGGCGACCGCGTCATGATCCTCCTCCCGGCCGAGCTGGCGGACCGGTTCGGGCTGGGGTACGTGGCGGCCCACAAGGCGGGCGCCGTCGTCGTGCCGGTCAACCCGCGCTACGCGCCGCGCGAGCTCGAGCACATCGCCGCGAGCGCCGATCCCGCGTTGGTCGTCACGGGCGGCGACCAGGAGGCCCGGGCCCGAGCGCTCGAGGCACGCGTGCTCGGTGACGACCACTGGGAGGAGGCGACCGGCGGCGACGAGGAGCCCTTTCGGGTCGCGCGCCGCGGGTCGGACCTGGCCGAGATCCTGTACACGTCGGGGACGACCGGGCTCCCCAAGGGCGTCACCTCGACGCACGACAGCGTGCTGGCCAACGAAGCGGCGCCGCTCGAGCCGCTGCTCACGCTGTTGCATTCGGCGCCGCTCCCCACGACGTTCGGGAGCCTCGGCGCGCTGATCATGCCGTTGCGCCTCGCGATGACGAGCATCGCGCTCCCGCGTTTCGACACCGAACGATTCGCGGCGTTGATCGAGGAACGCCGGCCAACGTGGTTGCTCATGGTGCCCGCCCAGATCCTCCTGCTGCTCGAGTCGGGCGCGCTCGCCGGGCGCGAGACGGGATCGGTCCGCATGGTCATGTTCGGCAGCGCGCCGACGCCGCCGCACGCGCTGCCGGCCCTGGCGGAGGCGTTCCCGCGGGCCGCGCTCGTCAACGGGTACGGCCTCACCGAGGGCGGTGGCAGCACCTGCACGATGCCGCCGGGCGAGCTGCTCCGACGCCCGGGCTCGGTCGGGAAGCCCGTGGCGGGCGCCTCGGTCCGTGTCGTCGACGACGACGGTGCCGAACTGCCGACCGGCGAGGTCGGGGAGGTGACGATCCGCCTCGCCGCGGGGGAGCGGTCGTATTGGAACGACCCCGAGGGGAGCGCGCGGACCTGGCGGGACGGCTGGGTGCACACCGGAGACCTCGGCTACTTCGATCCCGAGGGCTATCTGTACCTCGTCGATCGCAAGAAGGACATGATCAACCGAGGCGGGTACAACGTGTACTCGATCGAGGTCGAGAGTGCGTTGTACGAGCATCCCGACGTGGCCGAGGCGGCGGTCGTCGGCATCCCCCACGACGTGCTCGGCCACGACGTGTGCGCGGTCGTGCGCCTACGTGACGGCAGTGCGCCCCTCGACGTGGGCTCGGTGCGCGCGTTCCTCGCCGATCGCCTCGCCGACTACAAGCTGCCGCGGCGGCTCGTCGTTCGGGACGCGCCGCTTCCGCGCTCGGGTATGCACAAGGTCGACAAGAAGGCGCTGCTGGCCGAGGTCACCGGGCGCGCCGCTACTTGTTGAGCTCCGTCCGCGTGTAGGCGACCACGTCCTCGATCTCGGTCGGGCTGAGGTCGCCGGCGAAGGACGGCATCCCGTCCCTCCCGGTGCGCACGAACGCCTCCTCCTCCTTGGCATCGGGGAAGTCGGTCGTGACCTGGCCCGCCAGCCGTGGTCCGATGCCGCCCTGGCCCTCCTGCCCGTGACAGCGGGCGCAGTTCGAGACGTAGACGTCGTAGCCGGGGCCGCTCTTGGCCGCGCTGCCGCCGCCTCCGCCACTCGGCTGGTTGGCGAAGAGGGCGATGATGAACACGAGTGCCGCCACGCCGGCGATGACCTCGACGACGTTGACGAAGCGTTTGAAGCCCACGGCGCGCCTCAGAAGCTCGGGAAACCGAACTCGTTCCAGAACCAGATGGCGCTCGTCAACCAGATCAGGACGAGCGTCACGAAGACGGTTCCGCCGACGATCGGGAGCAGCCAGCTCGGGAGCCCGTGCGTACGGACGGCGAGGACCTTGATCGTCAACACGCCGAAGAAGAAGCAACCGAGCAGCGAATGGACGAGCACCCGCGTGTCGGTCGACTGGAACCCCAGCGCCCAGAGGCACTGGTACGCGACCGGCAGCGTGAGTCCGAACGCGACGATT
>DATFVT010000044.1:0-3270 GCA_035260105.1 Acidimicrobiia bacterium | reverse complement strand
GCTGCGGGACTACCTCGACCCGATCGCGGCCGAGCTCGGGGTGTCGGCCGTGCTCGCCACCGAGCTCGCCGTCGGCGAGGACGGGCGGCTCACGGGCGAGCTCGCCGGGCCCAACGTGCGGGGCGCCGAGAAGGTCCGGCGTCTCGACGCCTGGCTGGGCGACCGGCCCGCCGTGGTGTGGGCCTACGGCGACAGCTCGGGCGACAACGAGCTGCTCTCGCGCGCCGACCACGCCGTCACCGTCGGTGGGCGGGCGTCGTCCTGACGGAGCGCGGCGACCGCGGCGCTCGCCCAGATGACGGACTCGGCCAGCAGGAGCATCCGCGGCGCGATCGTCTTCCGATCGGCCGAGGTGCCCACGTGCCACACGAGCGGCGCCGGGCTGACGACGTAGGCGTAGACGACCGACGACGTCGAGGCGAGCCACGCCAGCCACATCCACGGCCACGCCGTCGAGCTGAGCCGTCGGCGGGCGCTCGTGGCGACGAGCAGTCCAGCGACCAGGGCGGTGTTGCGCGTCGTGGACGCGACCTGCCGGTGACGCGTCCCGTCTTGCACCCGCGTTCTTCTACTGAGGCCAGTAGAGCTTCACATAGTGACGCGTGTACGGCAGGTAGTTGTACAGCGCGTCACCGGGACACTCCGTCGCGGACGTGTCGCGATGGCCGAGGATGTCGGCGGCGGGGTCGTCGAAGGGGTTCGCGCCGTGGATGAAGAGCTTCCACCGGATCAGGTTCTCGAGGGTGCCGAGCGCGCCACCCGACGGAGTCACCCCGCTGAACGTGCCCAGCATCGCGATGCCGGTCGTCCCGGTGTTCGCGCCGATCGCGTGGGCGCCGATGACCGGTTGGTCGATGCCGCCCAGCCGTCCTTCGAACGGGACGCCGTAGTTGTCGATGATGAAGTTGTACGCGATGTCGCAGTACCCGAGTGACTGCACGTGGTACGCCCAGATCCCGCGCATGATCCCGATGCTGTCGCCGGGCCCGTAGTCGTTGCTGTTGACGGTGTGGTGCACGATCGCGGTGCCGACGTACGAGTACTCGGGACCGCCGGGACACGCGTCCCAGTTCCACGGCAGGTCCGGCGCCCACTGCGACCGGGCGACGATCGCGTCGGGGATGGGTCGAGCGGCATCGCCGCCTCCGCCCCCAGGTGCAGGCGCGCAGGCGGTGCCCACGAGCACGACCGTGCCGACGAGGACGGCGAGCACGCGCCGCCGGCGCACGACGAACGCCACCGCCACCGTCGCGAGGGCCACGGCCGCCAGGCTCTGCGGCAGCCCGAAGCCCTGCTCGGAGGGCGGGGAGGTGGTCGTCACCGCGCCCGGGCCGCCGCCCGCCGACGGCGGCGGGCTGCCCGGCGCGCCGGGGGCGGTGGTGGCCGGGGCGGCCGGCGCCGCGGCGGCCGTCGTCGGCACCGTCGGGGTGCCCGTCGATTCGACGTTCGCCTCGGGTTTCTTCCCGTCGAACGAATCGATCACGTGGAGCTTCACGTCCTGGGCGGTGCCGTCGTCGAGGCGCACCCGCACCCCCGAGACGTCCTTGCCGACCCAGATCGGCTCGCTGGCGTTCGTGCCGCCCTGATGAGCCGCCGCCGCGGCCGCGTCGGCGCTCCCCGGATCGGGCTCGGCGTCGTTGGTGCCGACCTCGCCCGCCTTGCGCCACTCGCCGCTGCCGCGCCGCACCTCGACGGTGAAGTCCGCGCCCTGGTCACCGCTCCACTGGACGCCGACGAGGTTGGCGTCCGTGCCGACCTGGCCTTCCCACCCCGGGTCGACGGGCTGCTGCGCCGGCGTGAGGTCGGCCACGTCGACCTGCGGCTTCGGCCGCTCGGGTGTCCCCGACCCCTGCTGTCCGAACGCGGCGGCCGCCAGCACGACCACGGACGCGGCGACGATCGCGATGCCGGCGGCGAGCTTCGTGCGCCGGGAACGGAGGCGGATGCGCTGCATCCGACGGGTGTGACGGTCCATCGTTCAGCTCCGCGGAGGGTCGGAGACTCCTGCCATCAAACGGACTGGCAGTTTTGCAGATCGATCGGTCTCGGTGGGGGAATCGACAGGATCTCGGGAAACCGAAGCACGTTCCTACCGAAACGCAACGAAAGGGACAAGGTCGGTCCCGGTTGCGTACCCTCTCCGGCCGTGGACAAGCGCCGGCGCCTGACCGCCTGGCTTCGTGGCGAGGGCATCGAGGTCGGCGCCCTCAACCTGCCGCTCGGGGTGCATCGCGACGCCCGGGTCCGCTACGTCGACCGGCTGACGGTCGGGCAGCAGCGCAGTCAGTACCCCGAGCTGGCCGAGGAGAAGCTGGCTCCCGTCGACGTCATCGGGAACGCGGAGGACCTGCACGCCTTCGCCGACGGGTCACTCGACTTCGTGATCGCAAACCACCTGCTCGAGCACCTCGAGGACCCGATCGCCGGACTGCTCGAGTTCGAGCGTGTCCTCAAGAACGGCGGCATCGTGTACCTCGGCCTGCCGGACCAGCGCCGCACCTTCGACCGTGAACGGGAGCTGACGAGCATCGAGCACCTGCTCCGTGACCACGAGGAAGGCGGGCTCGCCAGCCGCCGCGAGCACTATCTCGACTGGGCCAAGCACGTCGCCCACGTGCAGCCCGGCGAGCTCGACGGCTACGTCGAGAGCTCCATGTCCGACGAGTACAGCATCCACTTCCACTGCTGGCGGCCGGACACGTTCCTCGACTTCTTCGTCGCCGTGCGCCAGAAGTTCGAGCTCGACTTCGAGATGGTCGCGTTCGCCCCCCCGGAAACGGACGACGACTTCGAGTTCATCGTCGTGCTGGCCAAGGGCCGCTTCGACGGGGTCCGCCTCCCGTCGGGCAAGCCGCACTCGCGCCTGCGTCAGGTCGTCCTGGGCGGCCCGCTCGGACGTCCGTTGCGGGCAGTCCGGCGCGCGTCGACGAAGCTGCGGAAGTAGCAGGCGGCCCGCGAGAGGCCCTCCGGTAGCCTGAGCGGGATGTCCGACTTCCTCGCCGCGCTCCGCGATCGCGTGCTGATCTTCGACGGCGCGTTCGGCACCTGGGTGCAGGACCAGGACCTCACGGCGGACGACTTCGGCGGGCCGGAGCTCGAGGGGTGCAACGAGCACGTCGTGCTCACCCGGCCCGACGTGATCGCCGACATGCACCGGTCGTTCTTCGACGTCGGAGTCGACGCCGTCGAGACGGCGACGTTCGGGGCCTTCCCCGTCGTCCTGGCCGAGTACGGCATCCCGGAGAAGACGTACGAGCTCAACGAGGCGGC
>DATFVT010000043.1:0-3333 GCA_035260105.1 Acidimicrobiia bacterium | reverse complement strand
TTGCGGGTCACGCCGTTGAGGTTCGTGCGCGTCAGGTTCACACCGCCGAACTCGCTCGACGTGGTCAATCCGGCGAGCACCGCGCCCGCGTCGCGCAACCGGTGCACGAGCGTGGAGTCGTGCGTCGCGACCTCGCTCTTCAGCGGCACACTCGCCTGCGTGTACGGCCAGCCGGCGACGGAGTCCAGCTCCTTCACGCCGACGGGCACACCGCCGAACGGCCGGTTCACGTCGACACGAGAAGCGGCGCGGCGCGCCGTCTCCGGATCCAGGTACGAGAACGCATTGAGATCAGAGGCCTCGACGGCGGCAAGGGTGGCCTCGAGCTCATCGAGGGGCGTGCGCTCGCCGGAGCGGAACGCGTCGACGAGCGAGCACGCATCGCCGAGCCACGGCGTGTCCGTCACTGCTGCTCCGCGCGCCATACGGCCGCGACCTCGGTTGTCGTCGTCAGCGTCGCCACCAGGCTCAGCGTGTTCTCCAGCACGGCGTCGGCGTATTCGGCAGGGATGCCGGCGACCGCGTCGCGCGGCATCACGAACTGGTAGCCGCGGTTCACGGCGTCGAACGCGAAGTTCGTCATGCCGACGTTCACCGACACGCCGACGCCGACGATGGTGGACACCCCGAGGTTGCGCAGGATCGAGTCGAGCTCCGTCCCCGTCATCGGCCCGAGCCCGTGATGCCGGGGCAGCACGAGGTCCCCCGGATCCACGCCGATCTCGTCGGGTGGCTGCACCGCGGCCGACCCCGGCGTGAGCTGCACCGGGGACTTCTGCGCGCCCATGAACAGCCGGGCGTTGCGGTTGGCGCCCTTGCGGTCGGCACGCGTCTCCGCGGTGCAGTGCACGACGGGGACTCCCGCCGGCCGTGCCGCCGTCGCCAGCGCGGCGCAGTGGGGGACCACACCCGCCTTCGCCGCCTCGGCCGCCAGCAGCGGCAGCGCCGACTCCTCGCCGACGACGCCGTTCTGGACCTCCTGCAGCACGAGCGCGGTGTGCCCGGGCGCGACCAGCTGTTGCAGGTCGAGTGGCATGGTGACCGGCGAGGCTACCGGGGGATGCGAAGCCGGAGCGCGGGGCGCGCATCTCCGATGAGTCGGGCCGGTAGCCTGAGCCCGTGGGCGTCTCGAGCATCCTCAAGCGCTACCTGCCGCTGAGCGGGTCGGCGATCGCGCTCTGGGCGTGGCGCAACCGGGACGACGTCATCGACTGGGCCGCCTTCGGGGTCCGCTCGGCCCAGGGCCTCGTGAGCGGCAACAGGGAGGACATCGCGACCGAGGCGCGCCTGCGCATCGCGATGCAGGGGGATCGCCGCACCCGCCGCGCGCCCGGCCTCGAGGTGATGGTGCGGGACGGGGTCGCGATCCTCAAGGGCATCGTCGATCCCGAGGTGCGTGACGTCGCGGTCAAGCTGGCGGAGCGGACCGAAGGCGTGAAGAAGGTCGACGACCGGATGGACGAGGTCCGCCGGCGCCTCGACCCTCCGCCCGACTAACCGGCGAACAGGTCCGGCGGTTGCTGGTCGATCGGCACGTCGCCCGCCTCGGACACGCGGAACTCGCCGCCCTGGTACGGGATCACCGTCCGGCGCGCCGTCGTCGGGCAGCACTCCGGTGAGGATTCGTCGGCGGAGTAGTCGACGATCGTCGTGCCCTCGAGCGCGACCGAGCCCTTGTGCAGCTGCTCGCGGTGGGCAGCGACCTCGAGCGACTTCCCCGGCTCGTAGGTGACGACGTCGTAGGCCTCGAACTGGCCCGTGCCGGCCGACCGGTAGCCGACCAGGAGCTCGGGGCGGCCGTCGCCGGTCACATCGGCGGCCTTCACCGTCACGTTTGCGAGCGTCGAAGCGTTCTCGCGGAGCGCGAGCAACACGTCCCAGCCGCCGTCCGGCATCGCCGTCGAGCGCGTGCGGACACGCAGATGCCACACCTGTTCCCCCGTGCCGCTCCCCGGGAGCGCATCGAGTGTCCACAAGGCGTTGCCGCCGGCCATCATGACGATGTCGCACTGGCCGGCCGGCGTCTCGAGAAACGTCCGGCACGCCTGCTCGGGGTCGATCTGACGCGTGTCGGGACTCGACGGTGCCTCGAGCTGTGTCCCGCTCGACGTGACGCGTTCACCGACGTCGAGTTGCGACAAGGCGCCGCTGGTCGTCGTCGGGCCGGACGCCGACGTCGTCGTTGGCGATGACTCCTTGTCGTCGCCGCCGCAGGCAGCGACGATCAGCGCGAGCACGGCCCCTGCGACGAGGAAGCGGGTGCGCATGCACCGAACCTACCCGCGGCCTCGCCTAGCCTCGTCATCCCGTGAACGCCCCTAGCCGCACGTCGAGCAACGCGACGCGCGCGCCCGAGCGCTTACCGCTCCTCCCTTGGCGCGAAGTGATCCTCCCCTGGCTCGTGTCCCGCGTGTACTCCGTGGCGCTCATCGTCGGCGCGGCGTCGATCGGCCACGACGGTCTGCGCGCCACCGGGTTCGCGAAGTGGGACGGCCAGTGGTACCTCGCGATCGCGCGGTTCGGCTACGGGCCCGAGCCCGTCGAGGGCGTGCAGACTCGCTGGCCGTTCTTCCCGGGCTTCCCGGGTCTGATCCACGCGATTCGCGAGGTCGGGCTGCCCGACCGCGGCACGGTCGTCGTGCTGAACCAGCTCGTCTTCCTCGTCGCGCTGGCCGGCGTCTGGCGCATCGCGCGCCGGTACACGAGCGCCCGTCCCGCCCGCCTGGCCGTGTGGTCCCTCGCGCTGTTCCCGGGCGCGTTCGTGTTCTCGATGGTGTACCCATCGGCGATCTACCTGGCCATTTCGGTCTGGGCGTTCATCCTCGTCGACGAACAGCGCGATCTCGGGGCGGCCGTGCTCGTCACCGCAGCGTCGCTCGTCAGACCGAACGGCATCGTGCTGGCGGTGGCGCTCGTCTTCGTGCTGCGCTCGTGGCGGCGCGTGCTGCTCGTGTGCGCGCCATCGGTCGTTGCCGTCGCGCTCTGGTGCGCCGCCTGCTACCACTGGACGGGCGATCCCATCGTGTTCCTCTCGTCGAAGGAGGGCTGGCCCGAAGTCACCGTCAAGGCGTTCGCGCTCGCGCCCTGGCGCTACGACTACGTATTCCCGCACCTCTTCCTCGCGCTGGCCGCTCTCGGCGCGCTCCTGCTCCTCCGGAAGCGCCTCCCTTTCGCATGGACCGTGTTCACGGTGCTGTACCTCCTGCCCTCCCTCGGTCTCGGCATGGTCGGCCTCGGCCGCTACGCCAACGAGTGCTTCCCGCCCTTCGTCGCCGCCGGCGAGCTCCTCCACCGGGCCAAGCGATGGTTGGTGGTCACCGCGTTCGCGGCCGC
>DATFVT010000042.1:0-2687 GCA_035260105.1 Acidimicrobiia bacterium | reverse complement strand
GACGCCACCTCGACGGGTTGCTCGACGTCGAAGAGGCACACGCCCGAGGCCAGGATCTCGTCGAGCACCGGGTAGCGGCGGGCGGCGAGCGGCCGGCGGGCGATCACCGACTCGATCACCGGGTTCCCGAACCCCTCCCATATCGACGGGAAGGCGACGACGTCGGCGGCCGCGTACGCATCGGCGGCGGAGGCCGCCCGCCCGAGCACGACCGGGAGGGTCGCCGCCGCCGTCACGTGCGCCAGCTCGGGGCCGTACCCGTCCTCGGCCGGTCCCGTGAGCCAGTACACGACGCGCCGGTCCGGGAGGAGCCGGGCGAGCTGCTCGGCGAACCGCAGGCCGCCCGGGACGTCCTTGCGGGCGATTGCCCGCGTGGGCTGGAGCACGACGAGATCGTCGTCACCGAGGCCGAGCTCGGCGCGAGTCCGCGTGCGATCGCCCGGCGGCGCGTCGAAGTCGAACGTGTTTCGGATCGTGTGCGCGGTGATGCCCCGCGCCGCCAGCTCGGCGCCCGAGCGGTCGTTCACGACGATGTGGAGCGCGCCCGGGAGATCGGGCGGCAGGCACCGGATGCCGGCGGAAGCGGCGCGTTGCCACGGCAGGTCGTGGTGATGGAACACGACGCGGCCCGGGTGGCGCGCAAGGGCGGTGGACGCCGCGTACGAGGCGTGCGCGTTGAGCGGGAGCGAGCAGATGTTCTCGACGACGACGCCGTCGGCGCCGTTCAGCGCGGCGGCGAGTTGGTCGGCGTCGGCGGCGCCGTCGGGAGCATGGATCGCGAAGCCGGGGAGGACGGCGTCGTCGCGGTGGGGCGGGCCGCAGATCTCGCCTGCGATGCGACGCGTCGAGAACCCGAGCTCGCGCAGGGCCCCTTCCCACTTGGCCGCCTCGACCGACACGCCGTCGGTGCCGCCGAGCCGGTACGAGAGCAGCGCCGCCGTGGGCGTCATCGACCGGACCATACCGGCGACTCAGATCTCGCGGGTCTCGTCCTTGTCGTGGATCGGCGGCGACTCGGTCTGACCGTCCGCCGCCAGCCGCGCGTACACCTCGTCGATCTCTACGCCCAGGGTGTCGTCGGCGGAGTCGTGCTTCAACGCGTGCTCGGTCGCCAGGGCCGGGGTCGTGAACGTCTGCGCCGGGGCGGGCATCTCCTCGCGCTCGCGCAACCGCTGCGCGACGCGCGCCATGCGCTCCGCCCTGGTCCCGGGGCGCCCGCGGACGCGGCTGCCCCGGTAGAAGACGAGGACGATGCCGATGCCGATCACGATGTCACCGAGGGAGACGAGCTCGTCGACCGGCTCGGGGATGCGGTACCTGTCACCCAGGAACGAGAGAAGGTCGTCGTCGCTCTCGGGTCGGTGCTTGGCCGTCCGCTCGATGGGCTCCTCGACGGTGCGGCCCGATCGGGTCGTGACCTCGTTGGGGGCGGTCGGCATCCCGCGGTTGAGCCCGATGACCACAGCGTTCAGAGCGATCCCGAGCGCGATGACCCACATCAGCGACACCTGGAGGTTCACGAAGCAGAAGGCGAGGAGGCACGCATACGACGCCATGACGAGGATGAAGCCGAGGCCGTCGAGGCGGTCGGCGGGAATGTGGACGAACGCGAGCACGAGCTGGATGGCGAGCGCGACGACGACCAACCAGATCGACTGGATGGGAAGCCGGTAGAGCTGCCGGAAGCTGCCTCGGGTGACCACGACGACCAGGAGTGCGACGCCGGCCACGATGGCGAGGGACAACACGCCCGGTCACCGTACAACGGGCGGTTGCCCGGTTCGGGTCTCTACGATCACGGCATGACCGACGTGCGGTACGAGGTCGAGGGGGCGGTTGCGCGCACGACGATCGACCGGCCCGAGCGACGGAACTCGATGTCGTTCGAGGTCATGGAGGGACTGCGCGACGCCGTCGCGCGGGCCCGGGCGGACGACGCCGTGCGGGTGCTGGTCCTGACCGGCGCGGGCGAGAAGGCGTTCTGTGCCGGGGCCGACCTCGGGGGCGGCGGCATCGCCCGGGCCGAGGACGTCGCCGCCGCCCACGAGGGTCGGGGCGCCCTCGCCGAGCTGTTCCGCGACCTGTGGAGCCTCGGGAAGCCGACGATCGCCCGGGTGCGCGGGTACGCCCTTGCGGGTGGGTTCGGCCTCGCCCTGGCCTGCGACTTCGTGATCGCGTCGGACGACGCCCAGTTCGGCACGCCCGAGGTGAACGTCGGGCTGTGGCCGTACATGATCACCGTGCCGCTGCTGCGGTCGATGCCGCCGAAGCGGGTGCTGGAGCTGATGATGACGGGCCGGCGTGTCGGCGCCGTCGAGGCCGAGCGCATCGGGTTCGTCACCCGCGTCGTGCCCGTCGACGAGCTCGACGGCGCGGTCGACGAGCTGGCCGCGACCCTCGCGTCCAAGTCGCCTCTGGTCCTCCGCTGGGGCCGGCAGAGCTTTTACCACGTGCTCGACATGAGCCCCGACGACGCGCTCGCCTACCTGCAGGCGATGCTCACGATCACGAGCGGATCGGAGGACACCGCCGAGGGCGTGGCGGCGTTCGCCGAGAAGCGCGAGCCGAAGTGGAAGGGGCGGTAGGGGACGCGGTGGACGTTCCGGAGACGAGGTACGCGAAGTGCGGTGACCTCTCGATCGCCTACCAGGTGGTGGGCGACGGCCCCATCGACGTCGTCTTCATCC
>DATFVT010000041.1:0-3327 GCA_035260105.1 Acidimicrobiia bacterium | reverse complement strand
GTGTCGGTCGCGCTCGCTGATCCTGCCCATAGGACGGCGGAGACGCGCAGAACTCATCGTCCCGGCGTGTCACGCGGCGAGCGGCTATTCTCCCGGGCCGGCGGGGAGGGCCAGGCCAGGCCACATTCCTGGCCCATGCGTGGTCAGGCAATGGGTGCTACTCACCCCTTGGGGGGTGTGCGGCGCGTCCGAACGGCTCGGGGCGCCGGACAGTCGATGGGGATGGAATGGCCGCGAGGGCGCCGAGGCGGACGGTGCGTCCCGTACACGACATCGACGACGCGCGCCATGAGGTCGCGTCGTGATCCCGGGGCGGCTCGTGCTCGTGGCAGTCGGTGCCGCGCTCCTAGCCATGGGCGTCCCGGCCTCTCCCGGTGCGCACGCGCAGGAAGCACCGCCGTCGAACCCGCCGGAGCTGGGGCTGCCGCCGGCAACGGCACGACCGGCCGAGGCCCCGGCCCCCGCGACGACCGCCCGCGAGACGGGAGGCTCGTCGACCAGCAGCGGAGGGACTGACGACGAGTCGTTCGGTTCGGCCGTCGTCGGCACCTTCACGCACCCGGGCCGCCTCGTGGGAGCGCTCCTGTTGGCGCTCCTGCTCGGGCTCGCGGTCGGCGCGGCACTTCGGTACCGAAACGACCGCCGACGACCTGCCCCGCGCGATCCCGACGAGCGTCGCGGGAGAGTGCCGATGCGCGCGGGGCCGCCCAAGCGCGCGGCCGGCGAACGGCCGCCCGATCGTGCCGCGCTCGAGCGTGCGAGCCGCCAGAAGAGCGAGCTCCTCGACCTCGTTTCCCGGGAGTTGCGCGCGCCGCTCGCTTCCATGAAGGGCTTCGTCGAGGCCGTACGTGTCGAGTGGGGTGATCTCCCGGCAGCGCGTCGCCGCGACCTCCTCGACCGGGCATCCTTGAACGCCCAACAGCTCGATCGTGTCTTCGACCAGTTGCTCGACTTCTTCCGCGTGGACGCGCACCTCGTCACGATCAAGCCGCGGCCGATCCTGATCTCCGATGTCGTCAAGCGGGCACTCGTCGATCTCCGACCGGTGCTCACCAACCACCGCGTCTACGTCACCATCCCCGACGACCTGGCGATCCGTGCCGACGTCGCCGCGTTCCGCGACGTGCTGACGAACCTGCTCACGAACGCAGCCCGGTTCTCGCCCCCCGGCGGGCGGATCATCCTGAGCGCGGCCCGGGTCGACGGCGCCGTGGACATGTCGGTCTCCGACGAGGGCAGCGGCATCCCACCCGACGAGCAGAAGCGGATCTTCGACCCCTTCTACCAATCCCCGTACAACAACGAATTGCGGCGGGGCACGGGCATCGGTCTGACGATCGCGAAGCGGCTCGTCGAGATGCACGGCGGGCGGATCGCGGTGGTGAGTGACGAAGGAATCGGTTCGACGTTTTGGGTCACGCTGCCGGTCGCGGCCGGACCGGCGCAGAGGGTCGACGGCGCCCTGGACGAGGTCGGGTCCTGATCCGGGCCCGTTCGGCTCTCGTGGCGGGCGTGGCCGCGTTCGCCGCCGCGGCCATCGTGCCCGTCGAGACGGCTGCGCCCGCGCCGGCTCAGGAGGCGTCGTCGACGGTGTGGCTGTGCCGGCCTGGTCTGCGCGAGAACCCGTGCCTCAGCAATCTCACGACGACGGTGGTCCGGTCCGACGGGACCACGCGTGTCGTGCACCCGAAGCCGGCGAAGTCCCCGCCGGTCGATTGCTTCTACGTCTATCCGTCGGTGAGCGCACAGTCCACGATGAACGCCGACCTCAGCATCGGTCCGGAGCAGAGGGCGGTGGCCGAGGCCCAGGCGTCGCGCTTCTCGCAGGCGTGTCGGGTGTTCGCGCCCGTCTATCGACAGCTCACCGTGGTGGCGACAGGCTCCGGCGGGCAATCCGCCGAGGCGCGAGCCATGGCCTACGACAGCGTCCTGTCAGCGTGGCGTGAGTACCTCGCTCGCTACAACAAGGGCCGGGGCGTGGTGTTCATCGGGCATTCGCAAGGCGCCGGCATGCTCACGCACCTTCTCGCCTCGGAGGTCGACCCGAACCCGAAGCTGCGCCGCCAGCTGGTGTCCGCACTGTTGCTCGGGGGCAACGTCACGGTTGCGGGCGGTCGCGATTCGGGCGGCGATTTCCAGAACATCCGCGCGTGTCACCGCCGCGGCCAGACGGGGTGCGTCGTCGCGTACTCGTCCTTCGACCAGCAACCACCCCCGAACAGTGTCTTCGGGCGCGTCGGCGGGGGCGTGAGCGCGCGCACCGGGGAGGGCACCGGGCTCGACGTGCTCTGCGTGAACCCGGTTGCGCCCGGCGGCGGCTTCGGCGCCCTCGACACCTACCGTCGCACGAATGTCGTACCCGGGCCGATCGGAGCCGTCAGCGGGTCGGCCCCGTCGGCGCCGACACCCTGGGTCCGGTACCAACGCCTCTACAGCGCCGAGTGCCAGACGACGAACGGCGCGACGTGGTTGCAGATCACCGACATCGGCGGAGCGACCGACCAGCGGGTGCGGTTCCAGAACCCGATCCTCGGGCCGACATGGGGGATGCACCTGGCCGACGTCAGCATCGCGCTCGGGGACCTCGTCGATCTCGTCGGCAGCCAGGCCCGCGCCTACCTCGCCTGATCCTCGGGAGCCCCGCGGTGCCTCAGGCCTCCGCCCACCAGTCCTTGGCGGCGTATGCGGGCTGCCAATCGTTGCGGTACGTCTGTTGCACGGGCTCCGGCATCACGCCGAGCACGCGCACGGTGGTGTCCTCGTCCGCACCTTCGAGCAGCCAGGGCAGGTAGTTCGGCATGTTGGGCCCGACTCGCTCCGCGGCCGCCTGTCCGAACTGCATCCACTGGCCCACGCTGAGCGTCTCGTCGACGAGCGGCAGCGCCCCCTGCTCCTCGTGTTCGAGGTGCTCCTGCAGGCGCGTCGCGAGCTGCGCCCGTGCCTGCGGGGCCGAGTCGCCGCGGTCGAGTGCCTCATCGATGGTTCCGAGCAGCGGTTGGAGCGCGGCGTGCTCCTCGACCATCGCCCGGAGCAGCTCCAGGTCGTCGGGTCGGTCGGCGACGGCCTCCCGGACCACCGGCCACAGCTCGTCGTCCTCGGCGGTGTGGTGCACGTGCAGCAGCAACTCGAAGAGATCCCACCCGTCGGTGCGGGTCTCCATCTGCGCGATCCGCCCCAGGTCCCGTCGCAGCGCGTCGTGAAACGCGTACATCATCGTCATGTCGAGCTGGTGGTCCGTGGTCATGCTGCACTCCCTTCGGTCACGATGACACGGAAGGCTCGCGTTCGTCACTCCTCTGACGGAGCGCGGCCGCGAATATGACCGAT
>DATFVT010000040.1:0-3204 GCA_035260105.1 Acidimicrobiia bacterium | reverse complement strand
GAATGATCACCGCGCACGGCTGGTACAGCTCTCGTCCATGAAACGTGCAGCCGTGCTCGCGGTCCTGGTGACCGCCCTGCTCTTTGCGGCGTCGGCGACCGCCGGTGCCGCCCGGAACGTCGACGCGTCGGCGAAGTTCACTGTCAAGCTGGCCGACCAATCCGGCAAGTACGACTTCGGGCAGAGCCGGATCGTGCAGAGTCAGATGGACTGGACGCCGCAGGTGCCGGTCTCGCTGCACGCGGCGCTGAAGAACGAGCCGTTCAAGGAGTTCACGCTGTCGGGCCGCGTCGAGAAGGGCACGCAGGAGACGAGCGAGGCGGTGGTGGTCGGGATCAGCGTCGACGTGGGAAGGCAGTCGATGCCGCTCGTCTCGGACGACGGCGGCTGCACGGTGAAGGTGAAGACGATGACGGCCTCGCGCATCGCCGGCTCCTTCACCTGCGACACCACCTACGGCGGCGATCCCGTGAAGGCGAAGGGCACCTTCAAGGCGCGGTAAGTCACGCCGGCGGTCATGACCGACCGCGGCGCGCTTCCATCTTTGCCCGTTGTTCGGCGAAGAACCCCTGCTCGAGGCTCCAGCGCTGGCGCTCGAGCTCGACGGCGACGGCGTCGTCGAGGGACGCCAGCCGCGGCGTCTCCCGCAGCGACGCCTTGACCCGCCGGGCGAGCTCGCGGGGCAGATCGGCGGCGCGACCGGCCAGACGCGTCGCCTCGTCGAGGAGGTCGGCGTCGTCGACGCACGCCCACGCCAGCCCGATCGCCGCCGCCCTTGCGCCGTCGGGGGACTCGCCGGCGAGCACCATGGCGGCGGCCGCCTGGGGGCCGACGGCGTCGGCGAGAAGACGCGTGTGCCCGCCGCCCGGGTGCAAGCCGATGCGGGCGAAGCGGCAGTCGAAGCGCGCCGACCGGCCGGCGACGCGAACGTCGCAGGCGAGCGCGAGGTTCAGGCCGGCGCCGACGGCCGGGCCGTTCACGGCGGCCACCGTGGGCAGTGTGCACCGGTAGACGCGCAGGAAGCCGTCGTAGATCGACGGCAACGCGCCACGGTCCTCGTTCCCGCCGCTGATCGCACCGAGCGCGCCGACGTCGGCACCGGAGCAGAACGCCGGCGGTGCGCCCGTGACGACGACCGCGCCGACGCCGTCGTCGTCCTCGAGCCGGTCGACGGTGGCGACGATCTCGGCGACGAGCTCCGCCGAGAGCGCGTTCCTGCGGTCGGGATCGTCGAGCGTGAGCACGGCGACGCGCTCGCGCCGCTCGACGCGGAGCGGCACGACTGCTACCTGCGGTCTCGCACGACCGCTGGCGAATGCCGGAAGAACGTCTCGACGTCCCGCTCGTAGGTGTACTCCGGCTCGGGCGAGCCGACGGCGCGCTCGAGCCGCAGGCTGCGTGCGAAGGCGTCCACCGCGCCTGCGGTCGTGTACTTGTACCGGAACCCTGTTCGCTTGAAGCGCGAGTTGTCGACGCCGCGCCCGTACCGCAACAGGCTGAGCATCTCCGGCGGCATGTCGATCAGTCGCATCGCCCGCAACGGCTCCACGGCGAGGCCGGCGAGCACGGGTGGGAGCGGGACGCGCGCCCGGCCGGCGATGCGGCACACCTCGCTCCAGGTGACCATGCCGTCGCCCGCGACGTTGTAGATCCCGGGCACGTCGTGCGTCGTCGAGTACATGAGCGCGTTGACGACGTCCTCCTCGTGGGTGAACTGCAGGCGCGGATCGAAGCCGAGCACCTCCGGCGCCATCCGCATCCGCAGCGCGTTCGCGAACGGCGTGGCCATGTGGTGGCCAAGCACGTTCGAGAACCGCAGCACGGTGACGAGCACGTGCGGATTGTCCTCGGCGAAGTCGCGGACGAACGCCTCTGCCTCGAGCAGCGTTCGCTCGATGCTCGTCTGGGGCCCGCGGGTTCGGGGCGTCTCCTCGCGGAAGAAGTACGGGTCGGCGTAGCTCGACCCGTAGACCAGCGTGGAGCTCTTCACGACCACCTTGCGAACCGGGCTGTCGGCCGCGCCCGCCGCCGCCAGCAGGTTCATCGTGCCGATCACGTTGATCTCGTGCATGGCCCGCCCGCTGCGCTGCGTGGAGTCGACGACCAGGTGCGTGTGCAGGACCGTGTCGACCTGCGTCGCCTCGACGATGCGCTGCAGGATCGAGTGGGACGAGTCGGTGCGCACGAACTCGGTGCGCTCCAGCGGCAGGACGGGCTCGCGGCCGTCGACGCCCACGACGACCTCGACGTCGGGACGCGCCTCGAGCTCCTGGGCGAGCCGGCTGCCCCAGAACGTGCCCAGCCCGGTGACGAGGACCCGCACGGCGTCAGCCGGTCCACACGCTGCGACGGGCGCGCAGCATGTCGTACAGCGCGTGCTGGATGCGATCGCGGATGTGCTCGGCCTCGTCCATGACCTTGCTGCGGCTGTACCGCTCCTGGCCCGGCGGGACGTCGAAGTGCGCCGGCGGCAACACCCGCAGCTTGAACTTCGCCGGGAAGTAGGCGAGCAGCCCGAGCGGGCCGAGCATGAGCATCTGCGGGGTGACCGGGAAGTACGGGACGTTGAGCATCTTCGCCAGCCGCGGGCTCTTCCAGACGATCGGCATCGACTCCTCCGCGCCCACGACGGCGATCGGGACGACGGGGACGCCGGCGCGCATCGCGATCTCGACGAAGCCGCCGCGGCCGAAGCGGTTGAGCCGGTAGCGATCCCGGTACAGCTTGCCGGTGCCCTTCGTCCCCTCGGGGAACACGAGCACGAGCTGCTGGTCGTCGTGAAGCAGCCGGTACGCGTTGTCGGGGTGGGCGGGTACGCCGCCGAAGCGCGACCACAGGGTCCCGAGCATGGGGATGGCCCGCAACAGGTTCTCTGCCAGCCCGTACACGGGGCGGCGCAGCTCCTTCTCGATGCCGTGCATGATCACCGGCGCATCCGAGGGGATCGCGGCCGCGTGGTTGGCGACGATCAGCGCACCGCCCTGGCGCGGGACATGCTCGAGGCCCTCCCACTCCACGCGGAACCAGTGCCGGTACAGGGGGTCGTAGACCATGCGCGCGACGTCGCGCATGCGTTCGCTCCGCCCCCAGGCGTCGACGTCGCCGCGTCGGAGGGCGTCGTCGTCGGGCTCGGGTTGCGGAACCGGGACCAGGTCGGTGCTCTGCTGCGGCGGCTCCACGTCGAGGTCGTCGGGCTCCCGCAGA
>DATFVT010000039.1:0-2579 GCA_035260105.1 Acidimicrobiia bacterium | reverse complement strand
GAGCTCACGCGACGGCGATCGCGCCCATCAGCGCATCCGTTACCGGTTCACCGCCCAGCTGTCGGGTGCGGTGACGCGCGTCGTCGATCCCGGCAAGCTCACCTGGGTCGACGACGCTCGCTACGACCTCACCGCGCACACTAGCCGCCACCGGATCGAGCCCGACAACTACGGCGACCGTCTCCAGGCCTCGTACGACGTTTCGCTCGAGCCGTTGGGTGCGAGCACGCGCCGGCTCGTCAACGGCGAGCTCACCGTGCACGTCCCGCTCGTCGGCGGACGGGTCGAGCGCGCCATCGTCGACGGCCTGGAGGAGCACGCCAACGCGGAAGCCGAGCTCCTCGGCCACTGGATCGCCGAGCGCAGCTAGCGGCGGAAGCCGCGGAAGCCGCGCAGGCGCAGCGAGTTCGTCACCACGAAGACGCTGGAGAACCCCATCGCCGCCGCCGCGATCACCGGGTTCAGGAGGCCGACCGCCGCCAGCGGGATGGCGGCGACGTTGTAGGCGAACGCCCAGAAGAGGTTGCCCTTGATGGTCGTGAGCGTCCTGCGCGAGAGGGCGATCGCGTCGGCCGCGGCCCGCACGTCGCCGGAGACGAGCGTGAGGTCGCTGGCCTCGATGGCGACGTCCGTACCGGTGCCGATCGCGATGCCGAGGTCGGACTGCGCCAGCGCGGGGGCGTCGTTGACCCCGTCGCCAACGACGGCGACCCGCCGCCCCTCCTCCTGCAGGTCGCGCACGATCTCGACCTTCTGGCCCGGCATGACGCCGGCGACCACGCGATCGATCCCGACCTCCCGTGCCACGGCCCCGGCGGCCGCCGGGCGGTCGCCGGTGGCCATGACCGTCTCGAGGCCGAGCTCGTGCAGGTCGGCGACCGCCGCCTTCGACGTCGCCTTGACCGTGTCGGCCACGACGAGCGCGCCACGGACGACGCCGTCCCAGGCCGCGAACACGACCGTGCGACCCGCCGCCTCCGCGCCGGCGGCGGCGTGCTCGAGCTCCTCGGGGACCGCTCCGACCAGCTCGCGCCGTCCGACGGTCACCTCGAGCCCGCCGATCGAGCCCCGCACGCCGGAGCCGGCGAGGTTCTCGAACGACGACGTCGTGGCGAGCGGCACGCCTCGCTCGCGCGCGCCGCGGGCGACGGCCTGCGCGATGGGGTGCTCCGACGAGTCCTCGACGCTCCCCGCCCGGTGGAGCAGTGTGTCCGCGTCGACGCCGGGCCCGGTGAGCACGTCGACGAGGCGCATCCTGCCTTCGGTGATGGTCCCGGTCTTGTCCAGCACGGCGGTGTCGACGGTCCGGGTCGCTTCGAGCACCTCACCGCCCTTGATCACGATGCCCAGCTGTGCGCCCCGCCCGGTGCCGACCAGGATGGCGGTCGGCGTGGCGAGCCCGAGCGCGCACGGGCACGCGATGATCAGCACGGCTACGGCCGCGGTGAAGGCGGCGTTGGCGCCCTGGCCGGCGAGCAACCACGCCAGCAGCGTCGCGAACGCGACGACGATCACGGTCGGGACGAACACGGTAGAGATGCGGTCGGCGATGCGCTGGACCGGCGCCCGCGACGCCTGCGCCTCCTCGACCAACCGCGTGATCTGCGCGAGCGCGGTCTCGCCACCGACCTTGGTCGCCTCGACGACGAGGCGCCCCGACGTGTTGAGGGTCGCACCGAACACCGCGTCACCCGCGCCCACCTCGACGGGCACCGGCTCGCCCGTCAGCATCGACACGTCGACGGCCGAGGAGCCGTCGACGACGCGTCCGTCGGTGGCGACCTTCTCGCCCGGCCGCACGACGAACTTGTCGCCGACCCGGAGGCTCTCGACCGGCACCTCGTCGCCGTTCTCGAGGCGGGCGGTCTTCGCGCCCAGCTCGAGGAGGGCGCGCAGCGCGTGACCGGAGCGGCGGCGGGCGCGGGCCTCGAAGTACCGGCCCAGGATCAGGAGGGTGACGATCACGCACGCGGTCTCGAAGTACACGTGGGCGGTGTCCCCGCCGCCGAAGACCCCGCCCATCGCCACGCCGCCCTCGGCCGCGCCGAGGAACACGATCGCGACCACCGACCACGCGTACGCGGCGAGCGTCCCGAGCGAGATGAGCGTGTCCATGGTGGTTGCGCCGTGGCGCAGGTTCAGGAGCGTCGCCCGGTGGAACGGCCACGCCGCCCACAGGACGACCGGTGTCGACAGCGCGAACGCGACCCACTGCCAGCCGTCGAACATGAGCGCCGGAACCATCGAGATCAGGACCACGGGGATCGTGAGGACGGCGGCGACGAAGAGCCGGGGCCGTAGGTCGCGCAGCTCCTGGGCCTCTGGATCGCGGTCCTTGGGATGCGCCGGATGCGCCACCGAGTACCCGAGGCCGGCGATCGTGGCCTCGAAGTCGTCGGTGCCGGTCGCGTCGGGGTCGTAGACGACGGTCGCCTGCTTGGTGCCGTAGTTGGCCCGGGCCTCGGCGACGCCGGGCAGGCCGGCGAGGCTCCTCTCGATGCGGGCCGCGCACGAGGCGCAGGTCATGCCGTCCACCGCGAGGTCGATCCGCCGGCGGTCGGCGGCGGTGGTCGTGCTCG